>CAYZQX010000520.1:0-2439 GCA_964480615.1 uncultured Chitinophagales bacterium
CATTCGTAGTATCAGAAGCTATAGGTCGATTGAACTGGCTAAATAAATAATCTGACTGTCCTTGTAAGGATGGCATGAGAACTAAGAAATAAATCAAGACAGAAAAAAGATGTTTCATAAGATTATAAATGAGCAGTATTGAGCTAAAAAAAACTAAGTCCTGAGTAAGTGGTTCAAATATAATTCATTTTTATTAATCGTTCTGTTTTAATTAATTTTTTCTTTTATTTGCAATTGAAGCAGTAACCAAAAAACCTATCCTCTTTAAGTTGGCTTTAATGGTTAGTTTAACTGCTGCTATGCGAAAGGGATATGAAAGGTTTAGTCAGTCTAAAGGGGTTAGCCTGAGCTAACCCCTTTAGACTGACCGAAGCGATAGCGGAGCCTGTAATAGCCCGACCCCTTGTCCTGAGTTTGCGAAAGGATAAGGGGATTCGCCCAGAAAAAAATGAATTTTTTAATGACCTTTTCTCAGTTTGTTTTAGTGCATATCCATTAATTAGTGGATAAGGTATTTGATATATTTATTCACTTGCGCTACTGGTGATCAGGAGCGGGTTTTAGGCGGATACTAAGTTGGTAAGATTCGCCACTCTATAAGCAGCTTCAAAGTCATTTCCATTCATTGCTGTATTGCTATTCGGTTATAAGCTCAGCACTTCATCGGTATATTTTCTCAAGTCACAGCAGAGCTTGTGGTCGTGTGCTAGGGAGCGATTATAAGAGGGTATCATCTTGTGAATTAGGTCTTGCGACTGCTCGTTTTGGAGCAGCGATCCATAACAGCTTTTTTGCAACACTTCGAGCATGATAGCCACGGAGGTGCTAGCACCTGGAGAAGCTCCTAACAAGGCGCTAATGGTGCCATTAGCCGCTCCTACGATCTCGGTGCCAAACTCTAAGATGCCACCTTCGGCTTCATCGCTTTTGATGATTTGTACACGCTGACCAGCTATGGCCAATTCCCAATCTTCCATAAGGGCATGGGGATAATATTTATGGAGCGCATCGAGTCTATCTTGTGGTGATTGCATGACCTGTTCTATGAGGTATTTTGTTAGTGGGATATTGTGAAAACCCGCCATCATCATGGGCATTACGTTATCGAATTCCAATGACTTGGGCAAGTCCATATAAGAGCCGGATTTTAAAAACTTAGTGGAGAATCCCGCATAAGGTCCAAATAGCAATGCTTGCTTGCCATCGATCATCCGCGTATCTAAGTGAGGAACACTCATGGGTGGTGATCCCACCTCTGCTAGGCCATATACCTTGGCGTGGTGTTGCGTAATTACCGCTTCATTGACACACTTTAACCACTGACCACTGATGGGGAATCCACCATAACCCTTGGCCTCGGGAATATCCGCCATATCTAGCAATGACAGTGATCCACCACCAGCACCTATAAACACAAATTGTGCTTCGATATAATGTTTTTCACCGCTGGCAAGATCTTTTGCTTTTACTACCCACTTGCCTCCTTTATTTTTTATATCTCTTATTTCGTGACCCATCTTTACCTCCACATTGTCACATCCAGAGAGGCTATGAATCATAGCGCGAGTCAGCGAACCAAAATTGACATCCGTACCTATATCCACCCGAGTAGCTGCAAGTTGCTGTGTAGTTGATCTGCCTTCCATCATGAGTGGTATCCATTCCTTGAGTTCTTGGTGATCTTCACTATAGCGCATATCTTCAAATAAAGGGTTCTCACTCATAGCTTCATAACGCGCCTTTAGGAACCGCTTATTATCCGCTCCCCATACAAAACTCATGTGTGGTATAGTGGTAATAAATTGCTCCTTGCCTATGCGACCATTAGCAACAAGATAAGACCAAAACTGTTTTGATTGTTCAAAACTATTCGCAATCTTTATGGCTTTGTTAATATTAACTGAGCCATCAGAAATTGCAGGGGTATAATTCAGCTCACAGAATGCGGAATGTCCTGTACCAGCATTGTTCCAAGCGTCGGAGCTTTCAGCAGCTACCTTATCTAATCGCTCGTAGATGGTGATATTGAGTTGTGGTAATAACTCATGAATCATCATTCCTAAGGTGGCACTCATTATACCTGCTCCTATAAGCAATACATCGGTTTTATATTCTGCTGATTTCATTATTATTGATTGAAAGGACAATGTGATCTATGTCCCAAGTTAATATTATTCCTAGCATTAAAAATGGATAATTTCTAATCCTATCATTACCTCCCATTATCTCTGCTATGGTGCGATAATAGAGCAATTATACAATTGATCACAAAGATAAACATTCTACTACAAGCATCGCTGAACTGGATGGCTAATATGACACAAAATAGCATAAATAAAAATTGTTCTCAAGGCCAAAAATAGATAAATATGGGCGATGCCTCCGGCCCGGGTTACTTGCGAATTTTTTATTTTTCATCGGCAACAAGAATCTGCGCTA
>CAYZQX010000521.1:0-2431 GCA_964480615.1 uncultured Chitinophagales bacterium
GACGATGGTCATGCGCCCTACCCCACTCCTACATATAGCTTCCGCAGCATAAGAACCTACACCTCCCAGTCCTACAATGAGCACTTCGCTATTGATGAGCTTCGACAATCCTTCATCACCAACTAACAGCTTGGTGCGGCCTAACCAATTAATATCTTGCATTGATAATTAAAAAATTCTTTGATAATTTGCAAAAATAATCGCTTTTAATTCATCGAGTTCAATCTCTAAAATATTAGCCGCCGATTCATAGATGGATGCTATGGCTACCTGGGCATCATCGGTTTCTAATAAGATGCGATTCAAGGGTGTTTCTTTGAGCATTATCCTTGCAGGGCTTTTTTCATTGAAAATCGCTGAACCAAATGATAGGTAATGGCCCATTGCCAATGCCTTTCTGCCTATAGGTAATCGGTTATTGTAGCCATGAAATATTACACCTTGAGTATAACGCGCCAAATATAATCTTTGCAGCACCTCTTCCATCGATCGCACTTGATGTATTACAAGTGGCTTACCAGTCAGGATGGCTAATTTAATTTGAAAATCAAAGACCTGTATTTGTATTTCATAGTCCACCGCACAGAGCCTATCCAGTCCACATTCACCTATGGCTAAGCAATTAGACTGGGTGACTAACTCTTTTATATATTGCTCACTTGATGTCCTATTTTCAGCAGTAATGTACCAAGGATGAATACCTGCAGTGAATAGTTTTATCAACTCCTTATTTTTAGGCAGTTTATTGACTATACAATTGTATAGTTCAATATTGTGAACAGGACCTCCCACTGCTGATTGCTGACAGAGATATTCTGGCAAGTGATGGGTGTGTATGTTAATGTATGGAGGGCTAGGCATCGCTCAATTATAAATAGATACAGCGTGCAGTTATAGCAAATCCTCTCCTATATCCGATCTATAATATTTATTATCGAAATGGATATGCTCTACTGCTTGGTTTGCATTTTTTATTGCTTCCTTTAGTGAAATACCAGTCGCAGTAACATTCATTACCCTACCGCCATTAGACAACAACTGCTTGCCGTTCTTAATAGTGCCAGCATGAAATAATAGTCCGCCAAAGCCTTCCTTATCAATGAATATTTCTTTGTTTTTTTCATACTGTTCAGGATAGCCTTGAGAAGCGAGTACAATCGTAGTTGCATAGTATCGCTCCGATATAATTTCAGCTTGTGCTAATGATCCAGTACCTAATAACATAAATAACTCAACAAGATCATTTCTCAATCGCGGCATCACAACCTGAGTTTCAGGATCACCCATACGGCAATTATACTCTATAACATAAGGCTTGCCATTGCACACCATCAGGCCTATGTATATAAAACCATGGTATATTATTTTATCTGCTTTAATACCCTCAATAGTGGGAATCACTATGTCTCTTTCTACCTCTTGCATCAGTTCATCAGTCACAAAACTCACTGGCGATACAGCACCCATTCCTCCTGTATTGAGACCTGTATTGTGTAGGCCTATACGCTTATAATCTTTTGCCTCAGGCAATATTTTATAATGATCTCCGTCGGTCAATACAAATAAGCTAAACTCAATACCATCGAGAAATTCTTCTACTACAACTTTACTGCCCGCTGCGCCAAACTTACCCTGTATCATCTCATCAAATTCAGCGATAGCCGCATCATTCGAATTGCATATAACTACACCCTTGCCGGCTGCTAGCCCATCGGCTTTCAATACAATAGGCAGTGCATGATCCTTTAGGTATTGATGGGCTTCTGCTTGGTTATGCGCCGTAAATTCTCGGTAGCTTGCAGTAGGGATCTTATGGCGATTCATAAATGATTTAGAGAATGCTTTGCTACCCTCTAGCATTGCGCCAGCTCTTGTAGGGCCTATAAATTTTACCGCTTGCAGCAGCGGATCACTGAGAAATCGATCACCATAACCATCAACCAGCGGTTGCTCAGGCCCACATACAACCATTGATATCTCGTGTTGTATCACAGCATTTTTTACCTGTTCAAAATCTCCGATCGAAATGTCAATATTATTCCCCAGTTCTTCCGTGCCAGGATTACCAGGTGCTATATATAGTTGCGTACAAAATTTACTTTGAGCAAGTTTCCATGCTAGTGCATGTTCACGCCCCCCTGAACCAAGCAATAAAATATTCATAACTGCAAATTTCGCTTGTTTTTTTTCAATAGGCCGTTTTAGCTAATCAGCATACACTATCTTGTGATGCGCAACCTACGCTAGTCAGTCATTTATTGTGGAAGATATAGGTTATCCCCAAGCCATAATGCTCCGTCATTTATGCTTTGAGCAATCTAAGCATCTTAAAACACCAACTATAAAATCAAAGTATATAAGTCTATAAAAATGCAGTATTGGATCAAACCCCTAACTAATGGACACTTTTTAACATATTATAGTTTACCTT
>CAYZQX010000522.1:0-2428 GCA_964480615.1 uncultured Chitinophagales bacterium
AAAAAAATGCGGTGCAGATTCTGGCTCGCCAAAAGCAATCTATAAGCCAGAAATAACCCGGGCCGCAGGCATCGCCAAAATCGCAAACCTATGAGTTATTTAGGAAGCCCTAATTAGTATTAGAATTGTAATTCAAGTAATAGATTCAAGGACTTAAATACAAGACTATAGCCATTAGAAATAAATCTAGTTGCTCTAATAAAATTCTGGATCATTTATATCAAATTGCGCATCCTTCATCAATGTTTTTTTATAACCTAGAATTAAAATTGTTATGAACCCAATACTGTACTTTTTAGTACATTATTAATTCAGCTAAGTGAGATTAATTAAGAGCTAAAAAACACCATGCTAAAGCAGATTTCTACTATAAATTTATATTAATTCAATATTGAATTATGGAACCAATAGCATTAAAATATTATTTTGTTTTTAGCCATCTATATATTAACTTTGCTAAGGCAAAATAAGGATGAAACATACCTTCAGGGAGTTTCCGTTTTATTATTATGACAATATTATGATGACGTTCTTTTTTTATGTTTTCTCACTTGTTTTCCCTATCGACGAAATAGGATTATTGATAGAATATTATAAAATAAAAGAAATCAAAAAATATGGCAAAAACAATTAACCATGTAAAGAAATCAGAATTAAAGCCTGATGTAGTAAAGAAAGTCGCCAAAGGTGATGTGCTAGGGGGAGATACACCAGCCGCCGCAAAAGAACGAACAGTTGAGGATCGCGTAGCTGCTAAACTATTGCAAGAAACAGCGATGATGGAGGATATCCTCAGCAGGGAAGGTGATAAGATGTCAACCGCATTAGAATATCTTCAAAATTTTAGTGCACAAGAACAGCAAGATATATTATTATCACTACAAAATTCGATCAATTTTAAGCCAGTAAAAGTCCATCCCGATGACGAATTACACAGCAATTGGAGGGAAATGGAATATCCCTATAAAAACTTGATGTCGCGCAAGAATTATGAAAAACAAAAATATGATTTACAAGTTGAATTATTAAAATTACAGAATTGGGTAAAGGAGTCAGGCAGCAGGGTAATAATCTTATTTGAGGGTCGCGATGCAGCTGGTAAAGGGGGTACGATAAAGCGATTTATGGAGCACCTCAATCCTCGTGGGGCTCGTGTAGTAGCCCTTGAAAAACCAACAGAAGAAGAAAGAGGTCAATGGTTTTTTCAACGCTATATCAAGCATTTACCCACTAGAGGTGAGATTGTGCTGTTTGATAGATCATGGTATAATAGAGCAGGTGTGGAAAAGGTGATGGGATTCTGTACAGAGAAGGAATACAATGAGTTTATGGTACAAGCACCTGAGTTTGAAAAAAATCTAGTGCATAGTGGGATTATGCTTTTTAAGTTTTGGTTTAGTGTGACCAAGGAGGAGCAAAAAAGGAGATTCAAAGAACGACAAAACCATCCACTCAAGCAATGGAAATTATCACCTGTGGATCTAGCATCACTGGGAAAATGGCCGGAATACACAATTGCTAAAGAGCAGATGTTTTTTCATACCGATACGAGTGATGCACCATGGATTGTCATTAAGTCTAATTGTAAGAAAAGGGCAAGGCTAAATGCCATGCGTTACATCTTGCACAAAGTTCCATATAACCCAAAAGACCAATTGGTAATCGGCAAGCTCGATCCATTGATCATAGGTCGTTCCAATGAGTCGAACAACAATATTATTTCGCCTAACGAAAAATTGTAGTTATGTAGTTATACCGCCAATGAGTAAATATTTCTGATTTATCCTCATAGATGCATATACAAATGTGGATTGATAATGTTTGTTGTTTGTAATATGGCATGGTGTCTCAGAATCTATTTCAATTGTAGCTGACGCATAAAGACAATATTTGTATTTCAATTAATAAGATTTGTGTGAGCTTCGATTGAAGCTTGTTATGAATATACTAGTACCTAGCTAATATGGACGAATAATGGTAAAGTCATTTTCGATAATGATTGCTTTGTAGTTTTATCCTTGCGTGCATTACAATTAGCTGCTAGTGATAATTAGCGCAGCTTAAAAAAACAAGTATTGAATCTGGCAAATTATTATTAATAACCAGCGAAAACATATATGATTAGATATAGGTTCTCACAATTTTTGATGGACACAATTTGTTGAATAGTACTAAAAGTGCGAATAATGAATAAATTGGTTAGTCAGTCACTTGCAAAACAACTTGATCGCATCAGGGATAACGAAAATGTGTGAGCTCCTTTTATGAAGAAGTTAGCAAGGCTTTATAAAATAGGATCTTTATTTGTATATTGTTTCGAGAAGTTATTGCTCAACTAATGAATTTGCAAAAAATGTATATTTTCTGAGCAGCTAATTAGGGCTTGCTAAATAACTCTGAAATCTTTTATTGTAATAGGTTCTAGCCA
>CAYZQX010000523.1:0-2426 GCA_964480615.1 uncultured Chitinophagales bacterium
ATGCAAAGTTGACAGCTTATCACAATTATTTTATTGGAAATGATGAATCGAAGTGGGCAAGTAGTGTGGGATTATACCACAAGGTAACCTATCGTGACTTGTATCCATCCATTGATTACCAATTGTATTTTAATGGTCAAGCGATAAAGTATGATTTAATCGTAAAGCCTGGTGCCAATATGGCTCCAGTAAAATTTTTATACGAAGGATTGGATAATATGTATATTGATATTCATGGTGACTTAGTATTGATGAATAGTGTTAATGATGTGTATGAGATGAAGCCTTACGCATATCAAATGATCGATGGGTTAGAGACCCCTGTACTCTGTAATTATGTATTGAATGGCGAAGAGTTGAGTTTTGAATTTCCAGCAGGATATGATACTACTAAGGAGCTGATACTAGACCCAGGCATTGTGTTCTCAACATATACTGGATCTGTTGCTGATAATTGGGGTTCCACTGCTACTTATGATTTGGATGGCAATGCTTATGGTGGTGGTATGGCTTTTCAAATGAATGGTGGAAATATCATTGCCGAATATCCAACTTCTCCGGGTGCCTTTCAATCTACATTTCAGGGTGGTGATCCAGCATCTAATCTAGGAGGTACTGATATCGCAATCATAAAATATACACCTGATGGTACCGATATGATCTATAGCACTTATTTGGGGGGTAATGGTGATGAGTTTCCTCACAGCTTGATTGTAAATCATGCAGGAAATTTAGTGATTTATGGCACATCGGGTTCAACAGATTTCCCTACAGGCAACAATGCATTTGATACCACACACAATGGTGGGCCTTTTGCATCACTCAACGGTGCCAACTATTCGAATGGTGTGGACATTATCTTAGTAACGCTCAACGAAGATGGCACTGCGCTATTAGCAGGTACCTATTTAGGTGGTTCGGGTTCTGATGGGCTTAATGGCATTGCAGCCCTTGCACACAATTATGGCGATCAAGGAAGGGGTGAAATAGTAGTAGATGAGGACGATAATGTGTATCTTACTTCTTCAACTAATAGTGATAATTTTCCTACTACCAATGGTGTTTTTCAACCGGATATAGAAGGCGGTCAACAAGATGGTATTGTTGCGAAATTTAATAATGCTCTGAGCCAGTTAATATGGTCTTCTTACATAGGGGGTACTGCTGGCGATGGAGCTTATTCATTGAAGTTAGATGCTAATAATGATATTTATATATGTGGTGGTACGCTAAGTACTAACTTCCCATTTACTGAAGGTAGTTATGATGGATCACTGAATGGTGATGTGGATGGATTTATTGCAAAAATTGCAAATGATGGATCAGAAGTTCTTGCTTGTACAGCGGTTAACTCGCCAGGCAGTTTTTATGATCAAACTTATATGTTAGATATTGATTTTGATGGATATGTTTATGTGGTAGGACAGACCTTAGGAGCTTATCCTACTGCTGGAACTGCCTTTGAAAACCCAGGTTCAGGTCAATTTGTTCATAAGTTTCAAGCTGACTTGAGTGACGATGTATGGTCCACAGTATTTGGTAGTGGAAGCGGCTTGAATATTTCTCCTACTGCTTTTTTAGTTGACAACTGTGGCAGGATTTATATATCTGGTTGGGGTGGATTGAATAGTGCAACATCTACGCTTAATATGAATCTTACGAGTGATGCCTTTCAATCCACTACCGATGGTCGCGACTTTTACTTTGCTGTATTCGAGGCGGATATGGAAAGTCAGATATATGGTTCTTATTTTGGAAGTAGTTTTGGTACTGGGGATCACGTGGATGGTGGTACCAGTCGATTTGACAAGCAAGGCGTCATGTATCAAGCAGTATGTGCATCTTGTGATGGCGGAGATTTTCCTACTACACCTGGCGCATGGTCTGAGGAGAGTGGAAGTACAAGATGTAATATGGGTCTGATTAAATTTGCCTTTGAATCAGAGAATGTGATTGCAGGGTTTGTTCAACAACCAAGCGCTTGTGCACCTGTAACCTATACCTTTGAAAATACATCGATCAATGCAACAGCCTACGAATGGGACTTTGGCAATGGAATAACTTCTAGCAATGAAAATCCTACAGTAACTTACAATGAGGCTGGAAATTATTTTGTTTCATTAATAGCGAGTAATCCCGAGTCTTGTAATCTTGCTGACACTATTTCTTATACGCTCCAAATTAGCCAAAGTGAATTGGTCTCCAGTTTTACCGCTGAACAAATCGGATTTTGTGCGCCCATAACATATGTTTTCGAGAATACAAGTACAGGTGGCAATAACTTTAATTGGAATTTTGGGGATGGTAGTAGTTCTGAGCTGGAAAATCCGCAACATATTTACAATGAGCCAGGTATATATACCTTTACACTCACAGTATCTAGTATTGGTGACTGTGAATGCAATGATACTTATGATTTTTAAATA
>CAYZQX010000524.1:0-2418 GCA_964480615.1 uncultured Chitinophagales bacterium
GAAAGCCCGACAACTCAGTACCGGAGCGCAAGCGTAGCCCCGCATAGCCCGGGCCTCCGGCATCGCCCAAAAAACTAAGCGCTTATTCGCATTTATGTTAAGAATCCTTGCCCTTAATACAGCGAAATGAACACGCATCATTGTTAGGATTACTAGAGAGAAAAACTCAATCTAGTATCGCTTAGGGGAGGCATTAAGCTGAATTAGGATGTGTTATTCCTGCTGTGCTTATGAACCCTAATGGGCTTCGAGCCAGTTATCACCCACGCCTGCTTCCGCTAGTATAGGTACATTCATAGGGATAGCATTAGCCATAAGTTCCTTGACCATAGCGAGCATTTCCTCTTTTTCGGTTTTTACAACATCGAATACCAATTCATCGTGAACCTGTAGGAGCATGCGAGATTTTAACTGCCTTTTTTCGAGTTCTTTCTGGATATTGATCATTGCAACTTTAATCATATCAGCTGCTGATCCTTGTATAGGGGAGTTTATTGCATTGCGTTCGGCAAAAGATCTTACCGTACGATTAGCGGAGTGAATGTCTTTTAAATACCTTTTTCTGCCCAGTATGGTAGTTACATATCCATTTTCTTTTGCACTATTGATGCTGCTGTTCATATACATTTTAATGCCTGGATAGGTTCTAAAATATTCTTCTATAAGGGTGGCCGCCTCGGTCCTAGGGATGCCCAATCGCTGTGCAAGTCCAAATGCTGATATGCCGTATATGATACCAAAATTAACCATTTTGGCCTTCCTTCTCATTTCTCCATCGACTTCTCTAGGATCGAGGTGATACACTTTAGCCGCGGTGGCTGTGTGTATATCCATCCCATCCTCAAAAGCCTGGATCATATTTTTATCGCCACTTAGGGAGGCCATAATCCGCAACTCTATTTGTGAATAGTCAGCGGAGAGGATCGTATGGTCTGAGTCGCGTGGGATAAATGCTTTCCTTATTTCTTTGCCTCGATCGGTTCTTATAGGTATATTTTGAAGGTTAGGGTTATTAGAACTCAATCGGCCAGTAGCAGCCACTGCTTGCGCATAGTTCGTGTGTACACGGCCAGTATGGGGGTTAATAATTTCAGGCAGTGCGTCCACGTAGGTGTTTTTCAGCTTATTAATCTGGCGGAAATCCAGGATATTAGGGATTATGGGATGTACCGCATAGATACTCTGTAAGGTCTCCTCATCAGTGGAATATTGGCCAGTCTTGGTTTTTTTTCCTTCAAATGGGATTTGCATTTTGTCGAATAATATATCTCCTAATTGTCTGGGTGATTCAAGGTTAAATCGCAGCCCCGCCATTTCAAAAATTTTATCCTGCAATTCAATTAACTCTTCTTGTAGCGAAGTAGAATATTCATTGAGAAACGCTTTATCGAGGTTAATACCTTCGAATTCCATCTTGCTGAGTACTTGGACAAGCGGCATTTCTACCTCCTCGAACAATTTTTTCATCTCCATTTTTTCGAGTGCAGGCTGGAATTTTTCATTGAGTTGTAAGGTTATATCAGCATCTTCGGCGGCATACTCCTTAATTTTGTCGATGGGCACATCGCGCATAGAGAGTTGTCCCTTGCCTTTTTTGCCTATCAGGGTTTCGATACTCACAGGGGTATAGCCTAGGTAGCTCTCGCTGAGGAAATCCATATTGTGTCTTAGCTCCGGTTCTAGGAGATAGTGTGCCAGCATGGTGTCCACTAGCCGATTCTTAACTTCGATGCCATAATTGCGCAATACCTGTATATCATATTTCACATTTTGCCCTATGAGGGTTTTTCGGGTGTCGTGAAATAGGGGAGTAAAAAGTTTTAAGATGTCCAGGGTCTCCGTCCTTTGCGGGCTAAATGGTACATAGTAGGCCGTACCGGCTTCGATACTAAATGAACAGCCCACAAGTTCGCAAAGCAGGGGATCCAGTCCTGTAGTTTCTGTATCAAAACAATACGCGGAGGCACCCTCTAAAATGTGCATTAGCTCATTGATTCGGGCATCATTATTCATCAGGTGATATGTATGAGGCGTATTGGCAATATTTCTGCCACCTTGCAAAGATTTTTCTATGGTAGGTCTGCCGCTGCCACTTTCATCGCCAGCAAATAAATCCATTTGTGTACCTGAGTTTTCAGTCGTTTTATTGCCTTCATTCTTAGCCTGATTAACTTGATATTCATCGCCCAAAATTCTTTTGCCAAGGGTTCTAAATTCGAGATCGGAAAACAGGGCTGATAGTTTCTCCTTATCGGGATCTTCGATAATTAATTTATCCGGTTCAAAAGTTACAGGTACATCCAGTATGATAGTAGCTAACATTTTAGATATTACTGCACTCTCCTTTCCTTCGATTATTTTTTCTTGTAGCTTCCCCTTTACTTTATCCGTATTCTCCAGTAGGTTTTCGAGGGTGTC
>CAYZQX010000525.1:0-2413 GCA_964480615.1 uncultured Chitinophagales bacterium
ACCCATTTCAAGGCCATTTTGGAATGGCAAAACAGCCATGTGAGAAAGGTCTGCGCTGCGCTCATCCCACAATAAGCTTGGATATGGATTGAGACCTATATCGGCTATGCTTAATGCGTTGCGCGTTCCTACTAAACCTTGAAACCCTTCACTAACTGCTTTAGTGTCGGCAAATCCATACTGCTGGTTATGGCAAGATCCACAAGATACTGTGCGGTTAATTGATAAATTTTTATCATAAAACAATACACGACCCAGAGTAGCCCCTTCATTCGTAAGTTGTGGTACGCCAACAGTAGGTGTTCCAAAAGGCGATGTGCCTGGAGCGATGTTGTTGTAGTGTGCTGGCAGCGTTATGCCTTCATAATCTACGATTTGGTCGGGAAGACTAAGTACTACCTGCCCACTAGGCGTATCATAAGAATGCCAGTAAACATATCCATCCTTTCTTTCTGGGGTGGATGAAGTGAGGATGAATATCCCCAATAATGTGACCGCTAATGGAAAAAATTTCTTCATACGGGGTGTTTGTTTAAAATTAAAAATTATTTTCGATAATAAAAGTACGACTATTTTTATTATTAGGATGCCTTGTTAATAAAAAATATTGAATTTTTTAATTTTTTTCTCAATTTCTTAACCTTTTTGAGACTTTTCCCAAGAATCTTTCAGCGTCACTGTTCTATTGAAAACGAGGGCACCATCTTTGGAATCTCTATCGAGGCAAAAATATCCTTTCCTCAAAAACTGATAGCGTTTTTCCAAGCTCGCATTAATTAGTGCCGGCTCCGCCTTAGCAGCAGTTATTACTGTAAGTGAATCGGGATTGAGAAGCTCTAAAAAGTCTTGATCGTTATTAGATGCTGGATCGGGCTCAGAAAATAATCGGTCATACATGCGAACTTCCACATCGATTGCATCTTTGGCACTCACCCAGTGAATTGTGCCCGATACCTTGAGCCCACTCGTATCATTACCACTCCGACTGTTCTCTACTAGTGAACATTTTAACTCTATCACTTGCCCGCTATTGTCCTTGACTATTTCTTCACATTTTATGATGTAGGCCCCCTTTAACCTCACCATACTTCCTGGACTCAACCTAAAGAATTTTTTTGGTGGATCTTCCATAAAGTCTTCTTGTTCAATCCACAATGTGTTTGTAAAGGGTATTGTTCGATTCCCAGATTCGGGGTCTTCAGGATTATTTTCTAATGTTACGAGCTCTCTATAATCATCAGGTATATTGGTAAGTGTAACCTTTAACGGTTCTAGAACGACCATCATACGCTCGGATATTTTATTGAGATGTTCTCTTACACAATATTCTAGGAGTGATAATTCAATAATATTTTCACGACGAGCTATACCCACTTTTTCAGCAAACATTCTTATGCTTTCAGGGGTATATCCTCTACGCCTCATCCCTGAAATTGTACTCATCCTTGGATCATCCCAGCCATTTACCTTACCCTCTGTTACCAAGCGCAACAATTTTCGTTTGCTCATAATGGTATAACTCAGGTTCAATCTTGCGAACTCTATCTGCTGGGGTCTATATACTTCTAATTGTATGAGCAACCAATCATATAATGGGCGATGCACTTCAAATTCTAGGGTACATATACTATGTGTTATACCTTCTATACTATCGCTAAGTCCATGTGCGTAATCGTACATAGGATATACACACCATTGATCGCCTGTGCGGTGGTGGTGGTGTTTTAATATGCGGTATATGATGGGGTCGCGCATGTGCATATTAGGTGATGCCATGTCAATCTTAGCTCTTAGCACTTTTGTACCTTCATCATATTTGCCATCGCGCATTGCCCTAAATAGCTCTAGGTTTTCGGCTACAGTCCTATTGCGGTAAGGGCTTTCTATACCAGGTTCAGTTGGAATACCGCGCATCTTCCTTATTTCTTCTTGACTACTATCATCCACATAGGCCTTGCCCTTAGTGATCAATAACTCAGCTAACTCATATAGTTTTCCAAAATAATCTGAAGCATATAGCGGCTGATTCTCCCACTGAAATCCCAACCATTTTACATCCTCCTGTATGGAATCGACATACTCCACATCTTCGGCCACTGGATTAGTATCATCGAACCTTAGATTAGTTTTGCCATTGTATTTTTTTCCCAATCCAAAATTGAGACATATTGACTTAGCATGACCTATATGTAGGTAACCATTTGGTTCGGGTGGAAATCTTGTATGTACACGCTGATTATACTTACCAGATTTATTATCCTCCTCAATAATCTGTTCTATAAAATTTAGGGATTCCTTTTTTTCCTCTAATTCTTTTTCCATTATCTATTATTAATGAATGACAAAAATAGACTAAAATAGGCTAAATAATATTTTCCTGTGCTAGGGTTTTGAAAAAAACTATTAATTTAGC
>CAYZQX010000526.1:0-2412 GCA_964480615.1 uncultured Chitinophagales bacterium
CAGCGACACCCCACAGCGACTTTAGGAGCGAGGAGTATAGCGTAGAGCCCGGGCCGTAGGCATCGCCAAAATCGCATACTTATGAGTTATTTAGCAAACCCTAATTAGATCAGTTATAGTAATTGTGCATTTCTTATGGAAACTACTAAGAAATTGATTGAAATTATAATCTTATATTAAATCAAATACCAGATATTTTTGTAATTCTACCTAATCGATCAATTGTTAATTTATAACATCGATCTTTAATCATTATTCCATTGATATTTTTCTCCATTTTGTTTTGTGAAGAAAATTCTACTTTATTTGTTATTATTGTTGCAGTTTCTGCCTTAATAAACATGCATTGAGATCCCCCACAACTAACCATTTTATATATATTTTGTACTTGACTTCGATCGGCCCAGGTGTGTTCACTAAAATTATATTGCACACCAACTTCATTAATATCAGTCACATATACTAAGTCGTTAGGTGAAAGATAAAACAATAGCTTATGACCCTCTTTTTCAGGAATAGGTGACAGACCTTGCTTAAGCCTTTCAATAATAATATTCAATGGAATTGAAGCATAACTGCGGACTCCACTTTCATTTTGATATACTGCAAAATATAGATTTGTTCCTTTAGCTGCTTCTACATATTTTTTATCTTTATTCCCTTGATAGCCTACAGAAAACCGGTTGCCTGCTTCATATACTCTCACCTTATAGATAGGTTGATGACGGATACCATTGTTTAGATTTACGATATCCTTATTCATTGCCTCTATTCCTTCAGGTGAAAATGCCATTAGATTAGCAGGTATTTCTTTACCCTTATCATCTTGTATTCCAGTATAATTCGCAAGGTGATTCACTAATATTTTTTGAATCGCAGTATCCGTAACACTGGACTCTATTTTTTCCTGAGTAAAACTAATATCTAGAGTTACCCTACTTGCAGTACCTTCAACCCATTCATATACATATATTTTTTCAACTTTATTGCCATGAATTATTATAGGATTGTCCTTTAAATATTTTTTTAACTTTAGAACATCACCACCTAGTTCTTTTAGTTTTGTCTTAACAATTTTCCTGATATGGGGATCGCGAATCAATTGCCAGTTATCTAAAGCATTTGTAATTGAAATTAGCTTATCATTATTCTCTTTGATATTTACTTTACCATATACTGTATCTTTATGTAAAGGTTTTCGTATCGCCCAGGAATCCCCTTTTTCCTGTACAACTAATTTTTTCTTGCCATTCACATATTTCTGATAATAATTAACGCTTTTGTTTATGATTCTAAGATTTTGCTTTATACTTACAATAGTGGTCTCTATCTTGAATCTCGCATCTTGGGTAAATGTATCCCAAGGTTTTATAAATTCCCATTTATAATTACCCTTTTCGTCAGCCTTTGTTTTAACACACAATAGCCGTTTTAGATCTTCTCGGTCTTTCTGCTTTTCTTGCTGCTTTTTAGTTTTATCAAGTGCTGTTTGATTATTGAGGTAGTTAATATGATTACGTGTTGTACAAGCTATTACAATTGCATCCATTGCATGGTGGCGATGATCTATTCGCTTTAATTGAAAACCTTTGCGGGCATCCTCTGGAACAGTAGGCAGAAATTTCTGGTATTTGTTATTAAAATAGGTGTAATTATTAGTTTTAGTAATTTCATTCATTCGTTCAAATCGAGGTAACATCAAGTCATTCCAAACATCGTTAAGTCCCCAATCCTGTTTTAGGATACTTGTTATTGTGCCATTGGTCGCTATCACATTTTTGCTTGTTATGCCTTCATCATTGATTGATTCTCTTACTAACTTAGATAAAATGTTTTTTACTACCTTGCTAATATAACGTGTGTCGTTCATTTGTCTTTGTATCATTTGCTCAGGCACATCTTCCAATAATAGCTTTTTAGCTTTTGATTTATTATTGGCATAATTTTCAGTAATAAAACTTCTGTAATTATCCTCGTTAAATATATCAACGTTTCCTCCACCATTTAGCTGAATTTTAGTTGATCCAGCTTTTTTAATAAATTCAAGTCCAAATTGGTTGTCCTTGACTTTATTAACTTCACTTTCACATATTACTTTATTGCTAAAACTGTCGTCAAAATAAATGCTTTGAGGAATGATATGCTCTATTTCAAAGGCTGTGGTAAACAGCTTAGAAAGAGGAATGATTTTGCCAGTATAAGGTGATCGATATTTTTGCTCCAGCCATAGTTTGTATTTTAAAATATCAGCATTTGACACATTTGCAGCTTTTGATATTTTAAGAATATCCTCTGGAACTTCTATGCCACTTTTTAATACTGTATCCTCATATATTTTTAGAGCCTCTTGTTGGTATGGAGAATGTGGGATTACATTTTCAATTCCTAAATTTTTAAATTCTGCAAGGATTG
>CAYZQX010000527.1:0-2411 GCA_964480615.1 uncultured Chitinophagales bacterium
CTAGGTTAATATGTTAGGAGCGCAGTATGGCTTTTCGGCTAACATGAATAATCCGCTTAAAGTTTATTTTATTACATAAAAGCTATACAATTGTCCCGAATCTGATTTTTAGCAATATTGTGTAATAAAAAAAATTATCCGCCTTATTGCTAATAAAATCAAAGGATTAAAATGATTGAAAGGCGAATCCCAAAATCGGTAAGGTATTTGTAATTATTAAAATCAAAACTAACAATGAAATTGAATAGGCATATATTTTTCTTCTTTATAATTGGTTGTTTTATTCTTCCATTATTCAGCTATGGACAAAACAATCAAGATCAGCTATTAGCCGCCGAATATTTCAAAAAAGGTGAATTTGAAAAAGCTGCTCCTATATATAAAAAATTATCAGAAAGTTTTGAATCCAATACCAATTTTTATAGGCAATACTTTCAGTGTCTCCTAGAACTAGGGCAATACCAAACTGCTGAGGAACTGCTCAAAAAACAGAAAAAGAAAAACAAGAAAACGGATCCAAGTATTTTCGTTGATCAAGGCAATCTATACCACGCACAAGGCCAAGAAGTAGAAGCGCAAAAACAATATGAACAAGCTATTAATGCATTAGATGAAGACCCCAATCAAACTAGGACAGTTGCCAATCTTTTTAGTTCAATGGGTGAAGATGACCTACTTATCAAGACCTATGAAAAAGGTCGTACTTTAGATAAAACACCTTTTGCTTATTCTTATGATCTTGCACAAGCTTATAAGAAAAAAGGCAAGTACAGTTTAGTAGTAACTAATTTACTTGATTTCTTGGAGTCCAACCCTAACAATAGTCAGATTGTAAAAAACGAATTTCAAAACATTTTGAATTTTGAAGACCACAGCGATGACCTCGTTTCTCAATTATACAAGCGTGTACAAAAAGAAGAACTCACCACTACATTTACCGAGCTTCTCACCTGGGTCTTTATACAGCAAAAGGATTATGAATCTGCATTTATACAATCAAAAGCCTTAGATAAGCGTTTTGGCGAAGATGGACATCGCGTTTTTAACCTCGGTACAGTTGCAAAAAATGAAGGACAATATGATGCCGCTATTCAATGTTTTGAATATATTATTGCCAAGGGAGATATGAGCATATTGTATCAACAAGCGCAAGTGGAAATCATAGAAACGAAGACCGATAAAATAACTAATACCAATAGCTATACCACTGAAGATATCAATTCGCTAGTACTCGACTATGATAAACTTTTTGAGTCGCTAGGCAAGACCCCTAATACTGCTAATAGTATGCGCAGGCAAGCAGAAATATATGCTTATTATGCATTCGACCTACCCAAAGCAATAGCTATAGATGAAGAGATTTTAATGATGCCAGGTGTGTCAGCCCAAACTAAAGGATGGGCTAAAATTGACTTGGGTAATTATTATATTCTAAGTGGTGATGTATGGGAAGCTACGCTCTATTACTCACAAGTGGATAAGGATTTCAAAGAAGATATACTTGGAGAAGAAGCCCGATTTAATAATGCAAAACTATCCTATTACCTAGGTGATTTTGAATGGGCTCAAACACAGTTAGGCGTCCTTAAAGCCTCGACTTCCGAACTCATTTCTAACGACGCACTAGAACTAGGTGTATTTATTATGGATAACCTAGGACTCGATACTACTGAAGTTACTATGCAAATGTTTGCTAGAGCCGATCTATTGATCTTTCAAAACAAAACGAAGGATGCCCTTAAAGTATTAGATTCACTTGACAATATGTATCCTGGACACTCGCTCACGGATGATATAATTTATCGCCGAGGACAACTCGCCGAAAAAGAGCGTATATTCGATATTGCTGCCAAATACTACGAACAAGTATATACCCTTTTCCCTGATGATATACTCGCTGATAATGCACTCTTTCGATTTGCTGAAATTACGAATTATCAACTCAAGGATACACCTAAAGCAATGCAATTGTATCAGGACTTGTTAATCAATTATACATCCAGTCTTTTTACTGTGGAAGCACGCAAATGTTATAGACTATTGAGAGGCGATATCGTTAATTGAAAATACGAATGTTATCATAATGCAACAGTGGTAAGAATGAAATCCCACATACTCTATTCCTAATTGCGGAGGAATTTTTGCGCAGTTCACTCAATAATTAGGGCTTGCTAAATAACTCATAAGTATGCAATTATGGCGATGCCTACGGCCCAGGTTACTTGCAACTTTATTTTAGCCATAGGTAGCAAGAATCTGCGCTTGCGCTTGATTTTTCGTTATTACTCCTCGCTACTTGCTGAATAGTTTATTTTCAATGGCAAGCAAGAATCTTCGCTATCGCTCGATTTCTGTGTCGCTGTGGGGTAATTCTTGCGAATTTATTTTTACCATAGGTAGCAAGTATCTGC
>CAYZQX010000528.1:0-2400 GCA_964480615.1 uncultured Chitinophagales bacterium
TAGAAATCAAAGTAATAGTGAAATCATATGCGTTTTTTTAAATGAAAAAAGTTTTACCATTACTCATCATTTTATTGGCTAATGACCTGATAGGTCAAGTCAGTGGTTATGTTTTTCGGGACTTGAATTTTAATGGAGCAAAAGACAACAATACTTCTTATAATGAAGTATTTGTTGCCGATGTAACTGTTAAGGCATTCAATACGAATAATGTAGAAGTAGGCAGCATTCAAACGGATGCTAATGGCCTCTATTCCTTTACTGGATTGAATTTACCTCTAAGAATAGAGTTTTCAGGATTTATGAATGGAGACTTCTCAGCACCGTCTGGTACAAATAGTACGAGTAGTGTTCAGTTTTATAGTTCAGTAAGTTCAACTGCTAATTTTGGTATTAACTACCCTGATGATTATTGTGATACAACGAATCCACTGATCTATGTACCTGTATCTAGAAATGGTAATGCATTAGATGCTTCACAGAGCACTAAATCGGCATTAGTCAATATTGGGTATAGTATTTCAGGTATTCCGATTCAATATGGTGGTGCGGCAACAAATCCTATTACCTCGTTGAATTTTAATTCGATTGGATCGGTTTGGGGAACAACTTATCAGAGAGATAAAAAACGAATATTCCTCAGTGCATTTACCAAAAGACATTCTGGATTTGGGCCACAAGGTATTGGTGGTATATATGTCGTAAATATAAGCACAGGTTCTCCTGTTTTGAGTTCTTTTGATTTACAAAATGTTGTGCCTGCTAACGGGGGCTTAATTGATTTAGGTAGTGTTAATCGAGATCCATCTAATTCTTTATATGCGCTTGGTAGCAATACTAATGCAAATGTAGATATGGATGCTTTTGCAAAAGTAGGAATGACATCATTTGGTGATGCAGAAATAAGCGAAGATAATAAGACATTGTGGCTCACCAATTTAAATCAAAACGCTCTTATTTCAGTTGATGTCAGTGGCACTAGTTTACCTGGCGTCATAAATCAATACGTTCTTACTGGATTGCCTGTTTGTACTGCTGGTGCTTTCAAGATATTTGGGTTGAAGTATTATAGAGGTAGTTTATATGTGGGTGGTGTGTGCACTGGAGGTGCGCCTAATGGTGTCGATCAGGATGCTTATGTTCTTAAGTATGATCCGAATAATATTAGTGCAGGTTATACGATCGTTTTGCAATTTCCATTGGATTATGCAAGAGAAGGCTTAGGAGGTAATGGTGCAAATCGTTGGCAGCCATGGTCGTTTACATGGAATACTGTATTTCAAAATCAAAACTGGCGTTACCCTGAACCAATATTATCTAATATAGATTTTACAGTTGATGAAGCAATGGTAGTATCCTTAATGGATCGACATGGACACCAAGTTGGATTTAAAAATTATTTTCCAATAACTACAGCACAAACGACGCCTAATGAAGAAGGGATTACAATGGGAGATATTCATAAAGCTTGTTACAACTCGACTACAAATAGTTGGGTAATAGAAGGATCAAGCTGCCCAGAAAATGACCTAGCTCCATTTGCTTCAAATGGTCAGTCAGTTACTGATGGGCCTTCAGGTACAGGTGAATTTTATTTTGGTGATTATTTTAGCGATAATGGAACAAATCTTAGTCACGATGAAGTAACTATAGGTAGTACAGCTATCCTAAAAGGAACCAATAGTGTCATTTCTACTACATTTGATCCAATAGGTCCAAGTGGCTTTCAAACTCAAGGAATTCAGCGCTATAGCGATCTTACGGGAGGTCTGGTAAATGCTTATCGTGTACTATCCAATCAAGATGTTTCTACTTTTGGGAAAGCCTGTGGCCTTGGAGATATAGAATTGATATGTAATGTCGCACCAATTGAGATAGGCAATAGAGTATGGAATGATGCGGATGGCAATGGTATCCAAGACCCAGATGAAGCGGGAATAGATGGGATTACAGTTCAATTATTAGAAGGTACTACAATAGTCGGGTCAACGATTACGTCTAATGGAGGGCTTTGGTATTTTAACATTGCAAATACTATTCTGAATGGTGCGACAGGTATTAAACCTTCAACCAATTATACAATAAGAATTTTAGCGGTAAATTTCCCATCAGGAATGGAGTTAACTACGGCTGGTATTTTATCAGGTCAGCCAGATGTTCGTGATAGTGACGCCAGCCTTTCAGGGAGTGATGCAACGATTAGTTTGCTTACTGGTAATTACGGAGAGAACAACCATACCTTTGATATCGGATTTAAAGCAATTCCCTGTGTAACACCATCAACACCTGAATTAAGTGTTACTCAAAATGAATGTGCAACAGAATTGGGATCATTTGGTATCACAACAGCTTGTAGTACAGGATCATTTATAGAATACAGCACCGATGGAGGCAGCACTT
>CAYZQX010000529.1:0-2385 GCA_964480615.1 uncultured Chitinophagales bacterium
GGAATTTTTTTGGTCCCCATATACGCTCCAATATGCTGCCAAATATGTATAAGCTGAGCATATTGAAAATCAGGTGCATAGGATCACCGTGTAAAAAAAAATGTGTTATATACTGATAAAAATGAAACTGCGATGAATGAAAATAATACAAGGCGCCAAGGTCTTGTATATTAATATCATAATTTAGCCTGAGGGCATAACTTGCAAAAAATACCAGTATATTAATGATCAATAAGTTGAGTACCACATCAGGTGTTTTACCCATTCCTGCTTCTCTATTAAGATCCATAATTATCGTTTAGGGTTGAACTGTTTGTTGATATCGTCTAAGGAATAGGTTGTAAATGTAAGACGGCCAGAAGGTGAAATATAGGGGACTTCGCAGGCAAATAACTCTTCAATGAGCGTTTTCATCTCTTCATCTTTCAATTTTTTTCCATGCTTAATACTCACTAACCTTGCAATTGCTCTAGCGGAGGTGTCGCGATAATCTTTTACTAAACTGCCTGAATGTGTTTTGAGTTCCTCAATAAAGTTTTGTATAACTTCATCAATGTTCTCTGGGGCTTGTGTGTCGGCAGGTACGCCATACAATATGAAGTCTAATGGCCCTAGCTTCTCTAGCTCATAACCCATGGATTGGATTACTGGCAATACTTCATCCAGTAAACTAGCTTCAGCAGCATTAACTGTAATGGTTTGAGGGAACATTAATTTCTGTGTGACTACAGCTTGCTCAGTACGTGCATGCATTAGTCTTTCATATACGATTCTTTCGTGTGCTGCCTGTTGATCTACCAATACAAATCCCGATTTTATTTGATAGATAAAATACCTGCGATGGATCTGTAAGGGTTGTAACTCTAACTTGTCATCTAGTACTAACTGTTCGCTATTCGTTTGGGGTTCTATATTGAATCGGCTGGGAAGAATTAGCTCTTGAGATTCTTGACCATCAGGTACCACATCATAGAGTTCTCTCCAATTGCGTTGTACATATCCTTCTTTGCTTGGTGGTGTATAGCTAGCAGGATAACTTGCTTTCACATATTCACTTTCAGTATGTGTAGTATGTGTGCCATTGTTATTGTTGATCTTTCCAAAAAGATTAGGAAAACTAATGCCTGGCTCTTGTTCAAAATCAATCATTGGTGCTACACAATAGATGCCTATTGCTTTTTTCACTGAAGCCAATAAGAGATTATACACAGTGCGCTCATCATCAAACTTGATCTCCTGCTTAGTAGGATGCACATTAACATCAATCTTAGCAGGATTAATGGTTATAAAGATGGCATATATAGGGAATACTTCCTTGGGTATAAGATCACTATATGCATTGGTCACAGCGTGGTTTAAATAAGCACTTTTTATATACCTGTTGTTTACAAAAAAATATTGATCACCCCTGGTTTTTTTTGCTGCCTCAGGCTTACCTACATAGCCTGTTACTGAGATGTAATCAGTAGGCTCATCCACAGGTATAATCCTTTCTTGAAAATTGTCTCCTAGTATAGCCACCAGCCTCTGCTTCAAATTACCTGGTCGCAAATTGTAGAGCTCCTCGTCTTGAGAGACTAAGTTAAATTGAACCAGTGGATAAGCAATAGCTATGTGCAAAAATTCATCAATTATATGTCTTAACTCAACACTATTGGATTTTAAAAACTGACGACGTGCTGGTACATTGTAAAATAAATTTTTTATCGCTACGGATGTGCCTACACTATGCTGACAAGGATTTTGTGCAATCACTTTGGACCCTTCTATGGTGATACTCGTTCCTAGCTCATCTATGGCGCGACGCGTTTTTAACTCCACTTGTGCGATCGCTGCAATACTCGCCATTGCTTCCCCTCTAAAACCCATTGATTGCAGGGTGAATAGATCATTGATATTGCTGATCTTAGAGGTGGCGTGGCGTTCAAAAGCCATTCGTGCATCCATTTCACTCATGCCACAGCCATCATCTATAACCTGTATTAAGGACTTCCCTGCCTCTCTTACGATCAATTGAATTTTAGTGGCACCTGCGTCAATGGCATTTTCCATAAGCTCCTTGACTGCCGAAGCGGGTCTTTGTACTACCTCACCAGCAGCAATTTGATTTGCTATCGCATCAGGTAGTAGTTTTATGATGTCTGGCATTTTTGTTATTTGCTCCTTGATTTTTGGCAAAATTAGATAAATCTTAGCTTTAACGTAAATTTATTATTCAGCGTTTATTTTATAGCTCAAAAATAAAGCGATTAGGGCGATGCCTCCTGCCCGGGCTTTGTTGGCTTATAATTGATTTTTGCTAGCCAGAATCTGCGTATTTTTATTATCTTGTTCCGCTTTGCTCCACTCTTTTTAGTGGAAACTTGATTGCTTGCTATTATTTGA
>CAYZQX010000530.1:0-2367 GCA_964480615.1 uncultured Chitinophagales bacterium
TATGTTCATACAGCCAAAGAACATAAGACTAAACCTCTACTATCCCTTTCGCTTTTTGCCGATTACAAATATACGAACTTGATTCTTGTGGAGCAGTAACCTATTTATGGCTAGTGGCTATTATTTAGGGTCTAGTGGCTAGCTACAGCGAGTAGTATCCATAATCAGGTATTCAGTTTTATTTGTTGATTGATAAAAAAAGGGCAACACAATAGAAGTCCATTGCATTGCCCTTGTTATCTTTTTTGCTAGAGATTATCTAATTAGTGTTACATTTCCTTTATACAATCTCATCGTGCCGTCTTCAAATATTGCTCTTGCCCAATATACATATACTTCCACTTCACATTCATTGCCCTTATAGGTACCATCCCATCCTTCTACGTATCCATCGCCTTCATAATACAATTGTCCCCATCGGTCATATACTTGTATGGTCACTTCTTTGACTTTAATACCTACTGCTCTAAAATCATCATTTTGACCGTCTCCATTAGGGCTGAATGCTGTGGGTATCCACAATTGTGGCAAGCGACAATCTTCTACTGTTACACTCACGGATTCAGATACATCATCACAAGGATCTTCAGCCTGAATGACATAGTTGAATGTATAAATTCCTTCGGCGACACCATTAAAATCATAATTAAATTCAGATTGAACTGCACCGCTGTTGTTTACGTCAACCCAAGTACCTGTCCCTGAATTGCTGTTAATGAGACTATTGAGATTTAATAGTGAACCTTCTTCGGTGGTATTGCATACCTGTGCAATAGAATTAAGAGACAAGCTAGGTTGATCAATGATATTGAGTTCAACGCTATCATCCACTGGAAGACATTCCGCTGGCTCGCCTGGGAGTGGATTTACTGTATAGGTTAAAGTATAGGTGCCGGCAGCTTCTCCAGTTAAATCCAAAAGGCCATTTGTCGCGTTTAAGCCATCTAAAGACCATGTGCCTCCGGTAGTAGCTCCAACAGCTAATAACTCGCTGAGATTGAGCATATCGCCTCCATTACATAAATCTATTGGGCCTTGTACGAGGTCCGCGATGAGTTCAGTACAAAGTGGCGGACAAGAAGGGGTGCTCTCTAATGTTTGCTCATAACTACAAGCACTACCAGTAATGCCTGACACAACACTGACACTGACACTTCCTGATGCATCTCCAGGTGACGCTGTATAGGTGACCACATTAGTTCCATTTCCACTGATAACCCCTGTAATGATGGATTGGTTTGTTAGCGTAATTACATCACCAGGGCATGCACCTGTTATGATTATTGCACATTCATTCATAGCATCTTGGATGATCGATGGCGCTTGTATGGATGGATATACTGTCAATGTATAAGTGCCTATTGCAGTCCATACATCGTCCGTATTATCACCTATAGTACCACTATCACAGCGCATATAAGCAGTAATTGATTGAGCAATACTATTACAATCATTACCAATAGAACCTGTAATAATATTTTCAAATCCGGTTGCTGGTTCATTCATGCTTGGCTGGCTTGAAGAATATTCTACAATGGATATTGTACTAGCATTATCAACTAAGTTTACTGCATCTTCTATTGCTGCTTGCCAACTGGTGAAATCAGCTGTTCCGCCTCCATTACATACGGCTCCCTCACCATTATTGATGGCAGGCTCGTTAGGGCATGAAGGTGGGCATGATGGTGTTTCTATGATATTGCTCGTATATCCACAACTGCTACCTGTCACACCTCCTACTATCGACAACTCAATATTGCCCAGTCCATCTCCTGCTGAAGAAGTGTAGATTACCTCATTAGTGCCATTACCCACAATGGTTCCTGTTGACAATGTTGGATTTGATAATGTAATTGCATCATTGCTACAAGATGCAGTTATGGTCATGGTACAACCTACGATGGTAATAGTTGGTTCTTGTAAGGATGGATATACTGTTAAGGTATAAGTTCCTAATGC
Source organism: uncultured Chitinophagales bacterium (assembly GCA_964480615.1). Lineage (GTDB taxonomy): Bacteria > Bacteroidota > Bacteroidia > Chitinophagales > UBA2359 > CAYZQX01. Next base: position 1,960 of record CAYZQX010000530.1, read on the forward strand.
TGTCCATACATCATCGGTATTGTCATTTGCCGTACCATTATCACATCGCATATATGCAGTAGTCGTTTGGTCTATTGCTGCGCATCCCTCTCCTATGCTTCCTGTAATATTTGCTGCCCCAGTAGCTGGATTTGTTGCTGTAGGCTGACTGGTTGAATATTCTACAGTTGATACAGTACTGCCATTATCTAATCCTGCTACGTATAATGAAATTTCTGCTTGCCAGTCGATAAAATTAGTTAATCCATCTCCATTGCATATCGCATTACTACCATCATTCACATCTACTGCTATTGGGCAAGAAGGCGTACATGCAATAGGACTTACTATATTTTCCGAATCATTACATCCTGCCTCATCACTAAAGCTTGCAGTTACTGATTGATTAGATCCATCACTAATTAATCC
>CAYZQX010000531.1:0-2347 GCA_964480615.1 uncultured Chitinophagales bacterium
TCTCATTATCTCAACGAGACTAGTCTGTTCGTGGCACAACGATAGGGATCGCAGCGGTTACCCCACAGCGACGCAGTAGCGAGGAGTAAAAGCGAAGAGCCTGGGCCGCAGGCATCGCCATAATCGCATACTTATGAGTTATTTAGCAAGCCCTAATTACTTATTGCATAATTCCTCATAGCTAATCCACTTTAATTATTGACTGATAACCTATAATATTCTAACAAATTACAGGTTCATTTCCAAGGCAATTTGATTGTTAGTACTCCCCTTAAATAAGCTACAACTCTTTATTAAAATTCAATTAGATGTGTGTTTAGTTGTAGATTATTCTGCGTTCATTATTGTTAACAAATTTTAGATCAAACACAGTTATTTTATCAGCTTGGAATTGGGTCTTTTTTCTTTGGCTAGAGCAAAATATTTTTTAGCATTCACACCATCCCCTCGTTTGGCAAATAGCTGACCCATACTTTCATAGATAGGATAACAAAGTCTTGGTGGTTCAAAATAACCTAGATTGTTTTCTAGTTTCAATGCCTGATCAAAATCAGTAGGATCATAAGCTAATGATGGGTTAGCATTTTTTAACCAAGCCTGTAATTCGTAAGCGTGGATGGCAATTATTTTAGCGAATGTATAGGAGAGATTGGATTTAAAATCCCTTGTCTTTCCACTTTGAAACTCAGATGAAAGTGCTTCGAGTTGCTTGGACAATTCTTGCAGCTCGCTAAGTGCAAGATCATTTTGATTCGTAGCATTGTATTGCATCCCTTTACAAAAATGGAGCATGGCAAGGATATGGTTTCTTGCTGGGCTTTGCTCTCCAATAGTCATATTGAGCAGCTTTTCGATCTCTATAATTGCATTCGCCCAATCTCTATAACGTATATGCACCATCGCTGGCAATATGGTTCCTTCATAATCCCACATCATCGCTGATCTCGATGTTTTGCGTTCTACGACAAACTGTAAATCGGCATATTTATGTGCTATGGCAAGTGCTTCTGTTTTTTGTCCATTTTCAGATAGCGCACTGGATAGAAAATGCAAGTTATGAAGATACTGTTCATTATCCGCATAAGAAATTTTCTCTGCTTTGTGATAGATGTTATCAATGCTATCGGCTCTTGTAAAACAGTTAATAGCACGCACATAATTTCCCTGTTTAAAAAATATATGGCCAGGCGTATGTATGAGATGTGCGATGGATGGATTGCGTTTTATGATTCCTTCAGCACTTTTTAATGCTTTGATATAGTCTTTTTCATATCGCTCCATGATGTGGATATGATAATGCTGTATAGCGATGTGATTTTGGTACTTAGCAATATATTTTTCAGTGGTTGACCTCAATTCCTCATCAGTAGCATAACCACTCCAATTCAATATGTTTAAATCTATTGCCGCTAATTCAGGATTATTGGGATCTTGCGCGATCATCGCATCCATTAAGCTTTTGGTAGGCGTAATTTCCTCATGCGCTGTATAAGATGTGGCTATTTCGATTAGTTTTTTTTCATTATCGGTTATATTTGCTGTGGATGCAAACTGGTTAGCGTGTGCGATCGCTTGTTTTCTTATAGCATTGGTTTCAGCATTATTTCTAGGCAGGGTCATTACAATACCCCAGTAGCACATAGCACAGGTTGAATCGGCCTTCACACCTTCAAGGAAAGACCTGTATGACTCAAATGTCCAGAATCCGTGCATCAGATTCAAGCCCTGGTCAAACCATTCTTGCGCCTTTGGATTATGAGTGGTAATGGGTATATGACTATCTCCTATATTAGATCTGCGTTCAGCAGGTCCTAAGTCTTTCAGATACAATGCAGTAACTGAGCCACAGAGTGAGCGTGGAGCTGTACTGGATTCTAAGGCCTTCGTTTCACCTACTACATTACCCGCTCCCTTATCCTTACAAGCATACAATCCCACTAATAAAGCAGGGAATAATACTAAATAAAAGACAATCCGAATCTTCATCCTATTCATTGTGCCACAATATTAACACCTATAAAATAAATAAGAATATAGCATAAAATTCATACCAAAAAATCCAGAACGACACCGCCCCTCTCAATCCCTCAAAAATTGGATATTAAGTAACACCTAACTGATACGAATAGTGTAGGAATAAGTTGAATTATTATTGTTTAGGGCAAGCTTTCTAATGGGAGGAAATTGAATTTGTGTAGCTCACTTGAAAATTTTGTTTTGAAACAAATTGAATGTAACTCACATATAATTACTCACTAATTACAATGTATAACGATATTGCAAATGCCATACATAGGGGATGCTAAATAACTCAAAAAATAGGTCATTTTGGGTCATTCCACCTAGG
>CAYZQX010000532.1:0-2346 GCA_964480615.1 uncultured Chitinophagales bacterium
TTTTACTCCTCGTTACTTGCTAAATAGTCTATTTTCAATGGCAAGCAAGAATCTTCACTATCGCTTGATTTCTGCGTCGCTGCGGGGTAACCACTTCGATCCTTATCGCGATTAGATGACGTATCATCAATATATATTACGTCTCTATTGAAACATTTTTTAATGTGTATTTATTATTTATTGACTAGTAAGATTCATACGATCATAAGCATGATATTATCAATCAATTTGAAACCACACAACTAAGCGATAGAGATAGTAACGAAGCCACGAATGTGGCTGCCATAAGATAGATAGTAAATAGAGCCAGAGCAGGCTCTGGCTTTACTATCTATCTTATGGCCGTAGCGAAGCGAAGTCGTGCATAGCTCGGGCCGTAGGCATCGCCATAATCGCATACTTATAAGTTATTTAGCAAGCCCTAAATAGTAGAAAAATGCTTTTATTTTTTCTCAATATATGTGCTTGATTAGTTCGATTTTTTTACTTTTTTTAAGTCCATTAAATTCATTGCGTTGAGCTCCATTCCACTGATTGTATGGGATACAAAACGCAATGCTTCGTCATAATAAAGTGGTATTACTGGTGCTTCTTCTATGATGATTTTATCCATCTTTTGATAGTATATATAGCGCAAAGAATCATTTGTTTCTTGAATGGCTTGTTCGTATAATACATCATATTCTTTGGACTTAAATCTGGTATAATTAGGAGGTGCGGAATTGCTTCCTTTGAAAACATCGAGATAGCTCTGTGCTTCGGGGTAATCGGCAATCCAAGAAGCTCTAAAAAAACTTGCTTCACCTTTTCTGATTTTTTCTCTTAAGTGTGCTGAGGGGTTTAATTCCACTTTTACTGGTATGCCTATTTCATTCCATTGTTTTTGTAAGAACACGCAGAGGTCTTGATAAGTAGCAGTAGTTTCTAGAGATAATTTAGGAATAGGATTATGATCATTGAATCCTGCTTTTTTAAGAAGTTCTTTTGCCTTTTCAGGATTATAATGATAACCTCTTACGATGGTGCTATCGTAGCCAGGGAGACCTATGGGGATAAATCCCGCATGAGCAGGTGTCCCTCGATTATTGCGCATAAACTTAATCATCTTAGCTCGATCAATTGCATAGTTCATCGCTTGGCGCAAGTATTTATTCTTAGTTCTCCCTAATGTGTCTGCTAGATTAAATCCCAAATATTCTGTATTTAAGAATGGTGATTTCATTAAGTAGGCAATAGGTTCTATATCGTGATTGATACTGCCGTTAGGTTCTAATACTTGATCTTTATAAGTTCCATCAATGCCATTGAGGATATCCGCATTTCCCTTTATAAATGCGAGATAGGCATTCTTTTTATTCTCATCAAAACTAATTCTTATACCATCCAAATAGGGGAGGGGATTCGACAGGGAGTCCTTTTCCCAGTATTGCTTATTAGCAGATAAAATCAGTACATCGTTTTCTCTCCATTTATTGAGTTGAAAGGGACCTGAACCTATGGGATGAGTCCGCCAATCTTCGCCATAATAACTATGGGCTTTAGCTGAAATTATGGAACAATAGGGCATCATCAATATACCTAGAATAGGAACAAATGGTTTCTTTAGATTAAGGATAAAAGTAGTGTCGTTAGCAGCGATAAATGGGTTTTTATCGGCCACTATCTCGTTAAATATCCAAGCGCCAGGTGAGGCTGTTTTGGGGCTTATAATTCGTTCAAAGCTATAGGCGATATCACTTGCTGTTAAGCGCCTATCATCATGATTGTCAAAGCAGGGGCTATCGTGAAAATGCACATCATTTCTTATGGTAAATGTATAGGTTAGCGCATCATTGCTAATAGTCCAATGCTTCGCTATAGAAGGAATGATTTCCATTCTTTGATTTACTTCGACAAGCGTATTAAACAAGTGACTGCTCACCCATATACCAGCCTGATCTTTAGCAAATGCTGGATCTAATGAATTTAAGGCAGAAGGAATGTTGTATTTGAATACATTTTTTCGCCTCAATTGGTCATCACTACCATTATCGCAGGCGATCATTAAAATACTTATAATCAACAATAAATAATATCCATTTCTTTGATTCACAAAAATATTGATAATTTTAGGCTTCAAAAGTAAGCAATTAACTTTCTTTGATAATAACAATAGTAATTCTATTATGACTCTGCACTTTTCAAAATGTTTCAAGAAACTAATCTTACAAAAAGTAAATATTTTAAAATTATTAAAGTTTAAAAATGAGATACGTATACCAGGTTTAATTTCTTCAGATCATTAATAGTCAATTATAATAAAAAAATTAACAACACCAATCAACCAACAAATTACATTAATGTTAA
>CAYZQX010000533.1:0-2345 GCA_964480615.1 uncultured Chitinophagales bacterium
CTAAACTCTTTGATCATTGGTTCAATGGTTTCCTTTAAGTCAATTTTTTCGCCATTAATACTCAGTACATTTTCATCGAGTGATATATTTAAGTCATTGAGATCTCCAAGCAATTGTTTAAGTTGGGCATCAAACTCGTTAGAACCTATAAATTCTTGGAGCTCATCCATCGCCTTATTAATCTCTTGCTCAGCGCAATCACCTTGCCCAGTTTTTTTATCTGCTTGAGCCATGATATTATTCACATTGGCAATAGAAAAAAACAAAAGGGAGAATACAAAAAATGCTACTATTTTTTTCATTTTAAATCAGAAATTATTTTACCATCAAAAATAGTTCAATTAGCCAATCGAATTTAAAAAAATAATGGTATTAACAAAAAATAACGATAAAGGCGATGTGCATCAAATATTGCGCTATGGGTTCAGCTCGTATCTCCGTTCTGGGCTTTAGCAAACAAAAAGAAATAAGTCCTTAGTTATCCACCCAAAAGTCTGCTGCCCAATAGCTCAGTGTATGCCACTTATGGAGATGACCGATCTTGCCAGAAAACTGTATGACATAAATGACGGATCTGCTAAATGGACAAAGAAAGGAATGGTGTAAAATGATTAGGTTCGCTCGTAATTTTATTGGGTTATTATTAGTTAGTGTGGTCAATAGATCGTAATTTTGCACCGAAATTTTTTGAACTATGGAATATCGCAAAGAAAAGGATTCATTTGGCTATATTGATGTGCCAGCTAACGTCTATTGGGCTGCACAAACACAGCGGAGCACACAAAATTTTAGCATCGGCGGCGATCGCGCGCGTATGCCTATCGAAATCATTCGCGCATTTGCCATTCTCAAAAAAGCCGCTGCCATAACCAATGGCAAACTCACCAATTTCTCTCAAGAGAAAGTAGCTGCGATAGCACAAGTATGTGATGAAATACTAGAAGGAAAACTAGATGATCATTTTCCACTCGTAATATGGCAAACTGGTTCCGGCACCCAATCCAATATGAATGTCAACGAGGTGATTGCAAATCGTGCGGAAGTATTAAGAGGCGGAAACCTGCTCACGGAAAATACTTTTCTTCACCCTAATGATGATGTGAATAAGTCACAGTCCTCCAATGACACTTTTCCCACGGCTATGCATATTGCCGCTTACAAGATATTAGTAGAACACCTGATTCCAAAAGTTAAAAAGCTTAGGACTACCCTGTATAATAAGTCACAAACTTATATGCATGTAGTAAAAATAGGTCGTACCCACTTTATGGATGCCACACCGCTCACCTTGGGTCAAGAGTTGAGTGGCTATGTATCGCAGCTCGATCATGGACTTAGGGCGATTAATAACACGCTCGATCACCTTTCAGAACTCGCGCTGGGTGGTACTGCAGTAGGAACAGGGATCAATACGCCAAGAGGCTATTCTGAATTAGTCGCTGATACCATCGCTGAGCTCACTGGATTACCATTTAAAACTGGGGAGAATAAATTCGAAGGTCTTGCAGCCCACGATGCCATCGTAGAATCGCACGGCGCACTCAAAACATTAGCGGTAAGTCTCCTAAAGATAGGCAATGATGTGCGTATGCTTTCATCAGGTCCTCGTAGTGGCATAGGTGAAATTACCATCCCTGAAAATGAACCTGGGAGTTCCATCATGCCCGGTAAAGTAAATCCCACACAATCTGAAGCACTTACCATGGTATGTGCACAAGTGCTAGGCAATGATGTTGCGATTAATTTTGGTGGAGCGATGGGCCACTTTGAGCTCAATGTTTTTAAGCCCCTAATCATTACTAATTTTCTACAATCGGCCTTACTGCTTGGTGATGCTTGCGAGTCATTCAATGATCATTGTATCGAAGGATTAGAGGCTAATTTCCCAGTCATAAAAAGACATCTCGAAAACTCGCTCATGTTAGTGACTGCACTCAATACCAAGATCGGATATGACAATGCAGCCAAGATAGCGAAGAAAGCACACAAGGAAGGGACCACACTAAAACAAGCAGCGCTGGATCTCGGTTTGCTCACCTCTGAACAATTCGATGAATGGGTCGTGCCTGATAAGATGGTAGGTATGTAAAAATAAGCATTTTACAAAGGAAATCCATCAAGAGATGTAAAAAATCCTTAGAGGCATATAGATAATAATAAAGCAAAAAGACCTTGTATGATTCGTTCATGCAAGGTCTTTTTTTTTGATTTGCTTTGAAATGAAAAATTGTGAGTTCCATCGCGATAGTAATTGGTGTATCGCTTAGTTAGGGCTTGCTAAATAACACATAAGTTTGCGATTATGGCGATGCCTGCGGCCCAGGTTACTTGCAACTTTATTTTCG
>CAYZQX010000534.1:0-2330 GCA_964480615.1 uncultured Chitinophagales bacterium
AAAACCAATTTTTTAAAAAATTAATAATATGTTTTTATTTGATCTGTTATTATTACAAGCACAAAATGGGGGTTCATCCTTGTGGCTGAATATATTGTTATTTGCTTCTATCCCATTAATTTTTTATTTTTTCATGATTAGGCCACAAGCGGCTAAAGCGAAAGAAGAACAAAATTTTATTGCGAGTATTCAAAAGGGCGAAAAAATTGTTACTAAGAGCGGTATCCATGGAAAGGTAGTGAATATCGATGAAAAGACAATAACCGTCGAAATTGATAGCAATAGCAAGCTGAAACTAGAAAAAGCTGCTATATCAGAAGAATTAACTAAAGAAGCTAGAAAGTCTTAAATGGGTAATAATGCATTAAAATAATTAGGCGATGGCCACTAAATCGAGAAGAAACAGTGTGTTTTCTTTCTTACCACAATTCTTTAAGATTGAGGAGAAGAAACTGTTTCTATTCTTCCTTTTATTATCTTCATTTATTTGGTTACTTACCTCATTGGATAAATATTATCCACTCATAATAACAACCAAAATATTGTATAAGAATATCCCGCAGAACTTATCGGTCAATATTAAATCGGCTGACACGCTTGTCGTTAAAGGATTTGCCAAAGGATTTTATCACTTACAAAAAAAATGGAATCCTAAGCCTGAAATTATAGAAATAAATTTTGATGAGTCCATTAATAAGCGATCATTTAAGTTTGCTGATTTAGAGGCTATTGTAGAAAGCCAGCTGCCATACTTTAATGTCACCGCCCTATTACCTGCTGTCATATCCTTAGAAACGGAAAAGAGGAATTCTGCAATAATTCCTGTCTATTATCCCTATAATAATAAAGATGATAAGTCAAACAAAATTTTTAGTTTTACCTTTTCACCTGATAGCATTAAAGTACTTGCCGATGATCGCGTATTAGACACCTTGCAAGGCTGGCCATTAATGGAAATTCCTTACAGCGTAATGGAAAAAAAACACAAGGGGTATGTAAATTTGGAGAAGCCTACGCATCAAAATATCAGTCTATCACTTGACTCCATTAGCTACACCATACAACAAAATGAATTGATCGAAGAATCAATAGAAGTGGAAATCAAATTGACCAATATCCCTGATAATAAAAAAATAATAATCTATCCTACTAAAGCATTAGTAACCTATCAGCACACCTATAGTAGCGATAAGGCTATTGAACAAGCAAATTTTGAGATAGTAGCCGATTTTAGTCGTATGGATTGGAGTAAGGAATCTCAATTGCCACTAAAGGTTACTAGGAAACCAGTAGGAGTTGAAAATTTGCGAATCAACCCACCAATCGTCGATTACATCATCTATACCAATTAAGGGTTCGAGTAGTCAATCCTTCTTTATATGATCCATTATTATGTTTTATGGTTCACCATTCCAATCTGGACAATACACATAAGGATATAGCGTGCAACCATAATATTGATGATTATTAAATATAGAAGTGGTGCATTACCTATTACAATAATTCAAAACACACAATTTTCTTATGTTAAAAATAGGTCTTACAGGTAATATAGGCAGTGGAAAAACAACCGTTGCCCAAATATTTTCAACACTATCCATACCGATCTTATATGCTGATGACATCGCTAAAATGCTAATGCAATACAATCAAAAAATCAAAGAATTATTGATCAAAGAATTTGGCGAGGAAACCTATAATAATGGAATCCTAAATAGACCCCATTTATCAAACATTGTTTTTAAAGATTCAAAAAGATTGGAAATACTCAATAGCATAGTTCATCCTGCAGTTTTTGAATATACCGAAAATTGGTTTAACGAAAATCAAGAACATAAATATGCCATTAAAGAAGCAGCAATACTAATCGAATCGGGTGCTTACAAAGCGATGGATTACAATATCTTAGTGATTGCTAATGATGAATTGCGGATCGAAAGAGTGATGAAACGCGACAGCAGCACCTATCAAGAAGTAATGAATCGAATGGCCAATCAAATGAAACAAGAAGAAAAAATTCCTTTCGCTGATTACATAATATACAATGAAAATAACCTTTCACTGATAGAACAAGTGATGAAAATTCACTCCGCTATAATCAATAAAATACAAGAATAAATCCCAACTATTAAAAAAGCGAACTAATGCTTTTAACCCCTAAAAATCTTTTGCAAGTAAACCCTTCAGCATAAGTAAAATTACACGCTTTGGCAAGCTCTTTTGATCGTATCCTAATACCATCCAAAAAGTCAGGTGAACTTATATAAGTTTCCTTTTCGGTATTTGTGACATCCGCATTGTAAAACTGACTTTTATAGGCCATAATAGAA
>CAYZQX010000535.1:0-2327 GCA_964480615.1 uncultured Chitinophagales bacterium
CCTATTGCAATTGAAAAATTATAGATACATATTTCGTTGATTTCTCAAATCAAAATCTGCGGCTAATTTTTCAAAACCCTAAAAAACATATAGTCCCAATTACAACTTTTGGTTCTCCCTCAAGTATCACTTACTATTCACTTTAAGATCAAACAATCTTACAATAAAACCTATAACGGGTCAAATATACATCAATTTATATCTTTGCACTAAATCGAATGGCAATGAACCGAATTATCAAAATGATTTTAATGGTAGCTACAACGCTTTATATCAATCAGATAATAGCGGTTTCTCAAGTTACAATCATGCTTGATCATTGGCCAAGTGCCGCTGAGTACGATACCTTGTACATAGCTGGTAGTTTTAATAACTGGGCCGCTGCCGATCCAGCATTTAGAATGCAAAAAACACGTGAAGGGAAATACGCATTACAGTTTATTCCTCCTATAGGACATAATGAATTCAAAATAACAAGAGGCTCCTGGGGCACCTGTGAAACCGATCTTGAAGGTCAAGCAATTCCTAATAGAATTTTCCAGTATGATGGTCAAGATCAATTAATAAAGATAGATGTACAAAGCTGGGATGATTACATTCTAGAGCCCTTGCCTAGCTCAGGTCGGTCTCCTAATGTGTACATTATGAACGATGAGTTTTATATTCCTCAATTAAACAGGTATCGCCGTATTTGGATATATCTACCCCCGGATTACCTGACGAGTGATCTAAATTACCCTGTAATATATATGATGGATGGACAAAACTTATTTGACCCTACTACGGCATTTAAGAACGAATGGCAGGTTGATGAAGTATTAGATAGACTCTATAATGAAGGGATAAAGTACATCGTCGTAGGCATAGAGAATGGCGGCAATAATAGGAACAATGAATATTGTCCTTATGTTAATAAGGAGTATGGTGGAGGACAAGGCGATCTTTTTGCAGACTTTATAGGTCTTACCCTCAAACCCTATATTGATGCGAATTATAGGACAGCAATTGAACCAGAAAAAAATTCTATTATTGGCAGCTCATTAGGTGCATACATCGCATTATATACTGGTATTAAGTACGCTATTGATTTCGGTAATATTGGTTTATTTAGCCCCTCCTTTTGGTTCAACAACGAGATCTATAACTATACGCAAGAAAACCTAGTCACCTTTTATGGGAAAATCTATTTTACTGCTGGTCTCAAAGAATCTTCTAATATTCTAGCAGGTACTGAAGCTATGTATCAGTTATTTAAAGAGGGCTATTTACCTGAAGAAAAAATGCGCTATGAAATTATTCCCAATGGCGATCACAAAGAAATATTTTGGTCAGCTGAGTTTGAAAAGGCCATACGTTTTTTTGATCAGCCTTAGCTCACACCTACCTCTTCAATAAGGAATGCACTTAGGGCTTGCTAAATAACTCATAAGTATGCGATAATGGCGATGCCTGCGGCCCGGGCTATCCGCTATACTCCTCGCTCCCAAAAGGTCGCTGCGGGGTGCCGCTACTATCCCTATCGCGAATACAACTTCTATGTACATTGGGCAAAAGGCAACATATCCTTATATTGATGCTAGCTTTATTGCTAAATTGTAGAAATTTGTGCGCATACACTTTGCACTTATGATTACTACAAACCTTTCTAATGAAAGCTTTCCAAGTTATTTAGCAAGTCCTACCTATTTATGTGAGTTCAATAACTACGAAACAATTATCGTGAAGGATTTTAGAAATTTCAAATGCATTGGATATGCACAAAAGTTTTTGCATCTCAGAAAAATGGTATGCCTCATAGGTTTAAAATATCGTCTCTTACCTATTACTCCTATAAGTTGTATTCGCGATAGGGATGCGGAATGGTTTAGTCTTATTCACTGACTCCCATCACTGATGTCCTATCTAAACTGTGTTGTTATCAATAGTAGTCCCTGTATAAAGTAATGGAAAAGGAGTCAGTGAATAAGACCGAAACGCAGTGGAGCCTGGAGCAGCCCGGGCCTGTAAGGCATCGTCCAAAAAAAATAAAATACTATACTAATAATTAGACTACAATTATGCTCTTGAATTCATGTTATGTTTTCTTTGAACTAGATTCAAAAATTACTTTTATCCCTAGTACACAGAATGTCCACCCCACGACACCGAAGTTTCCCTCAACACCAACTAAGCGAACAAAGGCATTAACACCAAAAACACTAGCCACTGAAATGCTCTACGGAACTGGTAGCTCCGCTGGGCATCCTTAACACATCTCTTCTTGGCTTAGTTGGCTAGATGTTAGGTGCTGTTTAAAACCGCTTTTTTGTATTAAACATAATCTGATT
>CAYZQX010000536.1:0-2302 GCA_964480615.1 uncultured Chitinophagales bacterium
GGATATGATATTTCTGCCGATCCTTACGGCTATCCCGAAGCTTATTATAACCCACAGTTACAATCCGTACAAAGAATAGAACTGGTACGTGGGCACGGCGCTTTACAATATGGTCCACAGTTCGGCGGAATGGTCAATTATATCCTCAAGAATGGCAGCAATCTGGACAAGCCATTCCAAGTGGAAACAGAACAATCATTTGGTTCCTTTGGTTTATTTAATTCTTATAATGCCATAGGTGGCAAGACAGAAAAATTCCATTATTACGGATTCTTCGATCACCGCAATGCGGACGGCTTTCGAGATAATAGCAGGTATCACACCAATTCAGGTTTTGGTACACTGACCTATAAACCCAATAATAAGTGGGCAATCACTGGTGAACTTATGCGCTGGAATATGCTTAGCCAACAAGCAGGTGGACTTACAGATTCGCTATTTGCTATAAACCCCGAAACCAGTCTCAGAAGCCGCAATTGGATGGATATAGATTGGCTCACTATGAGCGTTATCCTCAATCATTATTTTTCAGAATCAGAAAGATTAAATATTAAAATTTTTGGTATTCATGGCGATCGAAATAGCGTGGGATTTATGCCCAGCACTGGGATCCTGACCCCTGATACGATTAATACTACAACTCAACAATATGCAAATAGAACCGTCGATAAAGATAGGTATCGCAATTATGGATTAGAGGCAAGGTATATTAAAGATTATTCCTTATGGAAAAAAGAACATTCAGTTAGTGCAGGTCTTAGATTGTATAGTGGATCTACCTATAGAGATAAGGGTGGCAAAGGAAGCACAGGAACTCAAGCCGATACCGATGCAGTGGATACCTTATGGAATGCGGTAATAGAGTACAAAAGCTATAATGCAGCCGCATTCATAGAAAATATTTTTAGGATCGGAAATAAGTTAAGTATCATCCCTGGGCTACGTATCGAATATTTAAATGGGCAAGCATCAGGTTATAGTGGATGGAATAATGGGGAACCCATTGTATTACAAGATCAAACTAAAAACAGAACTTTTTTAATAGCTGGTATAGGTAGTGAATTCCATATAGGACATTCCACTGAATTGTATGCCAATATCAGTCAGGCATATAGACCTATACAATTTGCCGATTTAACTACCCCACCTACTACCGATAAGATAGATAGCAATCTGAAAGATGCAAAGGGATACAATGCCGATATAGGCTATAGAGGAAAACTAAGAGACTATATATTCTTCGATGTAGGGGTGTATTACTTACAATACAATAATCGCATAGGATTAATCAAACAGCAGAATGTGGATGGATCCTATTACAACCTAAGAACCAATGTGGGCAATAGCCGCTCACAAGGAATTGAAACCATGGTGGAAATCAACCCAATTAAAGCACTCGATGTTACAAAAAAATATGGTGACTTTAGTATATTCGCAGCTTATAACTTAAATGATTCAAGGTACCAGGATTTTAAAATAGTAAGTCTAACGAATGGTTCTTTAATAGAAGTTAATTATACCGATAAGTATGTTGAGAATGCCCCTAGGACCATCCTAAGATCAGGCATAACCTATCACCTCAAAGGGTTTAATATTACGGCACAAAATAGCTATGTGAGCAAGTCTTATACCGATGCTAATAATACTGAAACACCTACTGCTAATGGTCAAAATGGATTAGTGCCATCTTACTCTTTATGGGATCTCACAGTTAGCTATCGCCACAAGGAACAATACACGATTAAAGCAGGAATTAACAATCTTACTGACCAATCGTATTTTACACGCAGAGCTGGTGGATATCCTGGACCTGGCTTATTGCCAAGTGATGGACGAAGTTTCTTTGTCAGCTTTGGAATTAAGATATAATATGATGTAGGAACTACATTGGACATACAATTAGCAGTGGAATATTGTCCATAATGATATGGCAATAGTGCAGAGAAATAATCTAGTATGCTTTAGCTTATCCTTGCATACAAGAACCTCGTACGAAATCCGCTGAGCTATGCTTCATTATTACTAGTTTATTTTTCTAATAAGTAATTGTAAGTGCTAATGATGCTAATATGCTGCATATATTTGTTTCTTGTAATTAGGGCTTGCTCAATAACATAGAAATCATTTATTATACAGGATTTTAGAAGTTGTAAGTGCAAAGGATATGCCCCAATTTTTTTGTGATTCTGTAAAAAAAATTGCATCATTAATATGCAATGTCGTCGCTTAATTACTGTTCCTTTAAAGTGTATTCGCGATAGGGATGCGGAATGGTTTAGTCTTATTCACTGACTCCCATCAC
>CAYZQX010000537.1:0-2295 GCA_964480615.1 uncultured Chitinophagales bacterium
GCGATCTGTAAATCAAGCAGTTACGCCTTAACTTAACGACATTGTGGCGATGCCTTACAGGCCCGGGCTATACGTTCCTATCTTTTAGGAGGCTGAGCGGTACAAGTAATCAATTATTTACCTACTACTAAGCATCTTACAATCAAAATAGTTTCAGCAATTCTAAAGCCTCCTAAAAGGATATCCACTGCTATCCCTATCGCTTTAACTAGACGCTGGATAATGGACTCTAGACACTGGATGCTAGACACTGGACTTTATGTAGTTACTGCCACAAACATCAGGATCGTAAATCATAAATCGGGTATCGTAAATCGCTTGAACTCGACACTAGACACTGGATTATGGACACTAGATTTAGTTCAATTACTCCAATAAAATTCAGGATCGTAAATCGGTTATCGTAAATCGCGCAGCCAGCGATAGGGATAGGAGGGTTTGTGCTGGGGTGGCGGGCTTTCATCAGCTTGAATTAAAAAAGCCGAAAGCCCGCCACCCCAGTACCGGAGCGCAGCGAAGCCGCAAATCAAGCGAAAGCGCAGATTCTTTTTGCCTTATAAAAAAATGATTCGAAAGTTATAGCCCGGGCCGCAGGCATCGCCCAAAACTTGAAAATTAGTAATTTCAAAGGCTGGAATATTTACATTCTCAATCATAAGAATATTGACTTTTATCTTTCATTAAGTGCTTCATATATTCAATTGATGGAGCTGGGTCGAGGTAAAAAATTAAAATCTAAATGGTTCAGCTTCCACCAAGTATTTTTTATAAGGCCCATCATAACCACGCTGTACGAAACTACCTGGTTGCGGATAAGGATAAAGTTCTTCGTAATTTTTGATGATGGTATTATCGATGCGACGGTATATATGGTTTCTTCTTATCAGGGTCAGGTCACGCAATCCAGCTGCGGCCACAAGTTCTAAGAAAGCGTGTATGGTACTCTTATGGTAATTGGCCACACGTGCAGTTTTGTCTTTTACATCGAGGCCAGCCATTAACCATTTATCTTGCGTAGCAATTCCAGTAGGGCAAGTATTGCTGTGACATTCTAATGCTTGAATACAACCCAGTGCTAACATCATGCCACGTGCACTATTGCATGCATCAGCACCTAAAGCCATCGCTTTAAACAATTCAAATCCTGTTGTAATTTTTCCCGATGCCAATAACTTAATCTTGTTCTTAATCCCAAAACCCACCAAACAATCGAAGGCAAATGCGAGGCCTTCGCGCAGGGGGAATCCCACATTGTTGCTAAACTCTAAGGGTGCTGCGCCTGTTCCACCTTCTCCTCCATCGATGGTAATGAAGTCTGGGAATATTTGTGTCTTAATCATAGCCTCACAGATGGCTACAAACTCTCTTTTTTCGCCTATGCAAAGTTTAAATCCCACTGGGCGATAGCCACTTAATTCACGCAGTTTTTGGATGAAACGCATCATTTCTTCTGGTGTGCTAAATGCCTTGTGGGTAGGAGGGGATAGCACTTCGATACCTGGTTTTATTTTTCTTATAGCAGCGATCTCGGGAGTGTTTTTTTTAGCTGGCAGTATGCCACCATGACCAGGCTTTGCACCCTGTGATAATTTTAGCTCGATCATCTTAATCTGTGGATGCGCCACCGTTTCTAGAAATGATTCAGCCGAGAAATTGCCATCCTCAGCTCTACAACCAAAGTATCCAGTTCCAATTTGATAAATAATATCACCACCAGGTTTTAGATGGTAAGGAGATACCCCGCCTTCCCCTGTATTGTGTGCAAAATCGCCGAGCTTAGCGCCTCCATTCAATGCTAATTGTGCATTCTCACTAAGCGATCCAAAACTCATAGCCGATATATTAAAAACACTCAAACTGTAAGGTTGCTTGCACTGTTCATTACCTATTAATGTTCGAGGCTCGATGGCATGGTCCTTAAGCAAGTAGGCATTCAATGAGTGATTCATCCATTCATAACCCGTTTGATATACATTGAGTTGTGTGCCAAATGGATTGGAGTCTAAAGTCTTGGTAGCACGGGCATATATGACCTGTCTTTGCAAGCGGTCAAATGGTCGGCCATCTAAATCTGACTCAACAAAGTATTGATAGATCTTAGGGCGCAATTCCTCCATAAGGTACCTCAATCGCCCTACTAGTGGATAGTTGCGCTGTATGGTTTGTTGCCGCTGAAAATAATCATAAAATCCTACAATGAGTGTGGGAATGAAAAACAATAGTGACCATAATCCTGGCTTCCAAAATATAAAAAATAATAGTTTGTATAAAGCTAATCTCATTGTTTTGATTTTT
>CAYZQX010000538.1:0-2289 GCA_964480615.1 uncultured Chitinophagales bacterium
GCGCAGATTCTTTTTGCCTTATAAAAAAATGATTCGAAAGTTATAGCCCGGGCCTGTAAGGCATCGCCACCATCCTTTATTTTAGAAAAAATCATAATTTTTTATGCTAGTATATTTTATTAATTATGGTAATTTATTTATTGCAAGCATTAGCATTAAGACGATTCTTGTAATCCTGTTTTAACTTGTTTTTATCATTTTTTTAACATACATTATACTTGCCTAATTAGGAGAATATTAATATTATTATTATAACTTTGCAATAAATTATTTATATGAGAATTATTATTTCGTTTACATTGTTTTTAGCGATGTTGATTGCTTGTAAACCCAGTGGTAATGCAACTGGAAAGGAGGATGCAAAACAAGACACCACAAAGCTAGAGCGTACACAAACTAAGAAAATTACCATTACACCAGTTATGGATTCACCAGCTTACCCTAATGCCAAGATTACAGCGGTTAGTCCTAGTGATATGAAAAAAATGCCATCGGGCAAGTTGAATTTTGAATATAAAGTTGATCAATATGAGTTGGGTATGCAAACAGCTGATGCTGGATCTAAAACGTGCAATAACTCTGATAAGGGACAGCATATTCATCATATCCTAAATAATGAACCATACACTGCTTATTATGAAAATAAATGGGAAAAAGAATTACCTGACGGAAACTATACCTCTTTGGCATTCTTATCGAGGTCTTATCACGAAAGCATAAAAACAAAAGATGCTTATACCTTACAAACTTTTACCATAGGAAATGCGCCAAAAGAGGAATTCGATAAAAAAGCGGCTCATCTTTTTTATAGCCGTCCAAAGGGCCAATATATAGGTCCTAAGAATATTGAAAAAGTATTGTTGGATTTTTTCTTAGTGAATACAGATTTATCTGAGGATGGCAATAAGGTGAAAGCTGTTATTAATGGCAATGAATTTATTATAGCTAAATGGCAACCTTATTTTATCGAAGGATTACCTGTAGGAGACACCAAGATTAGTCTTGAGTTAATTGATAAAGATGGTAATTTGATTCCTGGTCCATATAATAAGGTGGAGCGCACTATCAATTTGGCATTGGATGAGCCTATCGTAAAATAAAGTTATTCCGAACTTATACAAATCTTGTTTTTTTAGGAATTTGCTCGCATTAAGTTGGGGTTATGATGAAAGTTTTTTTTTATTGAAAATTTAATTTGGTAAATAAAAAAAAATAGTTATAAATTTGCGCACCCAAAAAGGGGGTTTTTCCTATATGGTGGGTATAGCTCAGTTGGTTAGAGCATCAGATTGTGGTTCTGAGGGTCGTCGGTTCGAACCCGATTATCCACCCTTATTGTGAATTAATAAAAAAAGCTACCTTGATCGGTAGCTTTTTTTTTGCTTTTTCTGTGCGTTGACTAAATATTGATGACCAATGAATTTGAATATTTTTAGCGTTGCTGAAATTCTTGGGGCCAGTTCTTCAAGGGCATTGGTCAATCATTATGTCTCAAGCGTTTATATTGATTCAAGATCCATATTGAAAGGCAAAAACGCGCTGTTCATCGCGATAAAAGGAAATCTTACCGATGGGCACTATTTTATTAATGATGCCTATAATCGAGGTGTGCGAAATTTTATCGTGACTAGCAATGAAATGGAATTGAGCTATGTGGACGCCAATTTTTTAGTTGTTAGTGATACAATCCTAGCATTACAGGATTTAGCGGCTTTTCATAGAGCTGCCATAGAGCGCCCTATTATCGGGATTACAGGATCTAATGGCAAAACAATAGTGAAAGAGTGGATATACCACTTACTCCGCCATAAGTTCATAATACATAGAAGTCCAAGGAGTTATAACAGCCAAATAGGAGTACCACTTTCAGTACTGGGGATGGATGAGCACCATAATTTAGGGATTATCGAAGCAGGTATTTCAAAGCCTGGGGAGATGCAGCAATTAAGAAAAATCATTGCTCCCACATTTGGTATCATTACCAATCTTGGCACGGCTCATGAGCAAGGGTTCACCTCAAAATCACAAAAGCTGTATGAAAAAATCTCTCTGTTTCAGTCCGCTGCGCATATTCTGATTAATAAGGAGCTTTTGTTGGCCTATGAAACAGAATTTGGACCACTCACAATTAATACCATAACTTGGTCAATTACTCAAGCTGCTGATTATCAAGTAGTGGATATTGAATATTTGCCTCATAGTATTTGTTTTGCCTTATTGCACCATAATAGTAAACTGGCTATTAATATTCCATTTACTACTCCACTTGACCTAGAAAATGCCATTGAG
>CAYZQX010000539.1:0-2280 GCA_964480615.1 uncultured Chitinophagales bacterium
AAGTAACCTGGGCCGTAGGCATCGCCATAATCACATACCTATAAGTTATTTAGCGAGCCCTAACTAAAGATTAAAGTTATAAGATGATGTTCCTAAATTAGGATAAAAATGTCCTAAATTAAAAAAATTGTAGATTTGCAGAAATTTTTATGCTCCAGAACACAAAAAGAAAAAAATAAAGATGGAAATATTTCATTTTTGTATTAACAAATTACAGGTCACTGAATATGAATTCAAATAGACTTGTAATCAAAAAACGCTCGAAGTATATAGCATGAATAATATAAAAATAAGAATGATTGATAAGTACATTTTACTTGTATGGTTCTATTTCATGTTGTTCTTAGGTTGTCGTGAGCATAGTCCTCAAGATCAATCCTTACATACTAAAAATGAAATGCAAAAAGACAATCAAATTGACTCGTGTATGATAAAGCTAGGTCATTTTTTGTTCTTTGAAAACAATCTTTCACTAAATGGTTCAAAATCCTGCGCCTCATGTCACCATCCTAACTTTGCATTTACGGATAGTTATCGCAGGTCATTTGGAATGCTTACTGAGCGTACATTGAGAAATAGTCCTGGACTTATTAACATAGCAGAGAACAAATATTTTTCGTATTCCGATACTGCAATTACATCCTTAGAATCACAAATTTTACATCCACTTTTTTCGACGACACCTGTTGAAATAGGTGCAATTCGCACTGATCTAACCATTCCAAAAAAAATATTATCAGATACTACCTATCAAAGATTTATCAACGAATGTACATTAAATTGGGATGAAGATAATTTTTGGGATATGGTCATAAATTCCATTTCAAGTTATGTGAAAACGCTCAACTCTTATCATTCTAAATATGACCAATTCCTAGCACAAAAAAAAGATTCATTATTGAGCAATGATGAACTGGAAGGGATGCGAATATTTTACAGCGATAAAACAAATTGTGGTAAATGTCATAGCGGAATCAATTTTACAATTAATTCGGATGCGTCTTCAAGTTGGCAAGATGTTTTTAGAAATAATGGTTTGTATCCTCCACTTGCAGTTACTCAAAAAGCACAATTAGATGAGGGGATGACCCTACACACCAGAAATGATAAAGACAGAATGCGGTTTAAAATTCCTAGCCTGAGAAATTTACTATTTACTGCCCCTTATTACCATGATGGAAGTGCTGAATCACTGCTTGAGGTAATAGATAATTATGCGGCAGGTGGCAATCGTGAATATGTAAATAATCACTACAAGTCTATTGAAAAAGATCCACTGATTAATGGCTTTGAACTAAGCGAGGAAGATAAACGCAAGTTAATATCATTCTTGTACACTCTTACGGATTCCAGCATCCTAGAGAACAAAAAATTTCAATCACCGCATGCTGAAAACAATCAAAAATATTAATAAAAAAAATTAATCCCTATCTTTACATCATGAATAAAAGCATATTTAAATTCCATATAATAACTGTCCTGTTTTTTTTCATTAGTTTCAGTGCTTGTAAGGATGCTGAAAATAATCTTGAAATCCCAAAGGGGGATTTAATAGCTAAGCGAAAAGAGCAAGTGCAAGCCGCATTTAAGCAAGCGATACCCATTATAAAACTAGATAATTTATCGGACTCAAAAGCTAAAGAGGCACAGGAACTAGCCATCGCCAATCCACAGTTTACTCGAGAAATTTGGGCATCAAGAGGTGTGCCATTTAAAAACGAAATATTTCAATGCAAGCCACTCAGCAAGGCGGATCAGTTATTCTCCTCTTCTCCTTGTAAGGAGGGCAGTTGTTACAAGGTAGAGTTATATAATTTTGCACTTAATAAAACCACTATTGCGATTGTAGAGCCAGGCAAAAAGATAGTTCATAAGATTGTACCATTACCTAATACACAACCCGAAATTCCTGATCACTTATCTCAACTAGCTGTGTATATAGCCGCTAAAGATGAGTTAGTACAAAAAGAACTTGGGTACAAACCCGAGGAAGAACAATCATTAATGGAACGCACCAAAACATCCTTAAATAAAACGAGATGTGAAAGATCAATGCACTTGTGTGTAGCACCTACATTTGTAAAAGAACCGAGAGCACTCTGGGCCATTGTTGATCTAACTGATGAGAACTTAGTAGGTACGCGGTGGACAGAAGTAGGAAATACTGGCATTAAAGTTACAGAACGGAGACTTCAAAATGACAACATAACTGATAACTATTGTGAAAAAGAAACCCATTATGAAAAAAATACGTCTCGCCGATCACTTCAGTTACTTGAT
>CAYZQX010000540.1:0-2277 GCA_964480615.1 uncultured Chitinophagales bacterium
AAATATTGAATAAATTAAAGGAAGATAATTTTTGGAGTGAGGATCGTTTTATTACTCAATATATCCTCGATAAATTCGAATTGTCTAACTGGGGATTTATAAAAATAATTATAGGCTTAAAACAGCGCATGATCAGTGAGTCACAATATGAAATATTGCTGCCCATCATATCTACAGAGGACTATAATGCAAAAATCGATTTTCTTATAAATAGAAAAAGGGCTTACTTCAGTGATGAGGAAAGCCCCTATGTGGTCAAAGACAAAATATATAAATATTTATTACAAAAAGGATTTGAACCAGAAAATATATGGCCTATCCTGAATAAAATAATACTTACTTAGAAATTGATAGTGAATTACAGGCGATAGTTCAATCCTATAATAAAACCAGCCGTTGCATTATTGGTTTTATCCCTATCCACATTCAAGGTTTCATAATAATCATATAATTCATCAGATGTGATATCGCTAAATCCATAATTCAGTCTCAATAATAGATCGGCAGATAATTTTTCGCTAAAATTGATGCCTGCACCTAAATGCAAATCAAGGCTAAGGTCTGTTGATTTTACAAAACGCTTATAATCATCTACATTAAGATTAGTGTTATCATCCGATGATTGTGAAGCATTCATAAGAAAGCCCAATTCTGGTCCTACTTCAAATACGAACATCGCCTTTTTCTCAGGGTCGGTATTCATTCTCAATAACAAAGGAATTTTAAAATAATTTAGTTTCACACTCCATTGATGATCCAATAGATCATTGATGTAATTTTGTCCTTGCTTAGAGTACAGCAAGTTCGCCATAACACCAAAATTATCACTAAATCCATAACCAACAGCTAAGCCTCCTGCGAAACCAATTGTCTTTTCAAAGTTTAGCCCATCTCCCTCATCAAAATCTTGCTTATTGAGCAATCCGGTTGCCTGAGGTATCAAACGAACACCTACTGATAATCCTCGTTGTGCAGCCAGATTCATTGCAAACACAATGGCAAAACTTAAAACTAAGATCTTTTTCATTTTATAAAATTATTTAAGAAAGCGCAAAAATAATCATAAAAAATAATAAACCTTTCGATATAACAATTCCAATTAGGTTAAATCAAGTAAATTTGCGATAAAATACCATTAGATGGAACAAATCACCAAACGCATTATATCCATGTACACGGAGGCCACACCGAATCCTGAGAACCTCAAGTTTGTACTCAATAGAATGTTGTATGCCCGCAATAGTGTTGATTTTCAGAACCGCGATGAGGCAATGGGTTTTAGCCCATTAGCTGAAAAGCTTTTTGACTTCCCATTTGTAAAAGGTGTTTTTATAAGCAATAATTTTATTACTTTGGGCAAAAAACAGGATTCCGATTGGAATGAAATTATACCAGAGGTAAAATCATTTTTGCGGGAATACCTAGCAGGCGACAATCCTGTACTCAATGAAGACTTGCTCAAAGAAAAACGCGATGTGGAAGCTTCACAAATTATAAATTCAGCAAGTGATCAGGAGATAATTGAAAAGATAAAGGACCTTCTTGCCAAATATATTCAGCCAGCCGTAGAGATGGATGGCGGTGCTATAGAGTTTAAATCCTATCAGGATGGGATTGTTACGGTAGGCATGAAAGGCGCTTGTAGCGGGTGTCCATCATCAACTCTTACCCTTAAATCAGGGATTGAAGGTATGATGAAACGAATGATACCCGAGGTTCGCGAAGTTGTATCTGAGGCGGTATAATCCCCCGTTGAGTGTGTTAATGATGCGAACAAAAGATTTAACATAACCATGGTCTTTGATTTATTCCACTACAAATAATCACTCCTCCCTATAGCCCTTGTCATTTTCCTTTACCTAATTATCCTATAGCTAGAAATATTGTAATGCCATCAGTCCCTATCGTTCACTGGTTAAAAGCATTTAGGCTGCGCACTTTGCCACTCGCATTTTCATGCATCATCACTGGTACAGGCATCGCCCACAAAGAAGGATTTTTTTCCTATAAAATATTGGGATTAGCTTTGCTAACTACCTTGCTATTGCAAATACTCTCTAACCTCGCTAACGACTATGGCGATTATACCCATGGTGCGGACAATGAAGACCGCATAGGGCCGTTAAGAGCGGTGCAATCAGGAGCCATCAGCAGTAGGGATATGTACCTCGCCATTATCCTCTTTTCATTGCTCTCCTTATTATCAGGGCTGACACTCCTATTTACTGCATTAGGTGGTCAAGACCTTATTAAAACATTAGCCTTTTTATGCTTAGG
>CAYZQX010000541.1:0-2276 GCA_964480615.1 uncultured Chitinophagales bacterium
GCAAAGCTACCGACGACGACCACCGAAGCAACTGCAAGACTTATGACATACTGCACTAGCACCCGTAGGGCGGTAGTTACTTGCGAGATGGGAGAGCCGAAGGCCGCGAAGCGAAACACCTATGGACCTGTGATTAGTTATTACAAAGTTTTTTATTATTGACTAAATCCTTAAGATAGTAATTTTGGACAGCCAAATTATTTTCCCCTACTGCCTTTTTGAATGTCATACATTCATTGATTAAATCATTCTCATAAAAAAAAATATTACTTATACTTGACAAGTGTTTAAATGAATCACTACAAGTTTCAAATACAGCAGTTGTAATCATATCACAACCAATAAAATTATTAATTTGAATACCAGTATTATCGAAAAAAGCAAATTTTAGATAATAAAGGTCTCCCATAGGAACTTTCTCATCTAATTTTAGTATCAACTCAATTGCGTATACTTCATTATTGGAGGAATTAACATAATAACAATCTTTCATCAAAGAATAAATATACAATATTATTTCATTTTGTTTGTCTTCCATTAATTTATTAGAATTCTCTAACTTACATTGAAAAAACAGAAGTGTTATCAAAATTAAATATTTAAGCACAGATGTAAAAATGATTTAATATCGGTTATGAAAAAATGATTTATCAAGCTTACCAATACCATATTTAGGTTTATGTCCATTTGTGGTGTACGAATACCCATTATAAAAGAAAACGTGATTTTTAGTAACAAAAACATTAAAACATACAGGCTTATTATCAGCATGATTAGGAATATCTGCCCTTTCGTAGGGTCCATTGTCACCTGGGCCCATTATACATCTCTTCCCTTTGCTAATTTTCAAAACTGGGGTATTCTCGACACCATGAGTATTTATCCTTGAAACTAAATTTGGATGTTCAGCATTCGACATATCACCTGATACTAAACTTAATGAATTGTCCCTGATGTCTTCACGGCGTGTAACTACAAATCCATTGTCATCGATGTAATTAAATGATAAATGCTCAGGCATTCCTACGTGTGGAGCACTATCTATATTAGTAAATGATGTAGAGGTAGCTTTGTTATTAATATTTGAATCATAAAGTTCAGTATGAGTATCAACCATAAAATTTACACCCAATGATCTTAAGTAAAGGGTTAAGTTATCTCAGCTTGGATCAAAGCCATTTCTTTCAGCTTCTCCTAGCATTGAATTTAAGGCCTCCAGATTATTGTCTTTGATTACAACAACTCTATTATCGAGTTTATCTTTATGAAAAGATAAAATATCACCAATTTCATTCATAAAAACCGTAGGCTTAATACCCAGAACATCGTTAATTAATACTGGATTATCCCCAAAACAAGCATAATTGCTAATACTAACTTGATCTACTAAATCTAGATTCCATCACCGTCCCAATCGAGTATCATACTCCCAAAATAGTGCAGTAGTATGGTTATATTTACCTAATATTTCATTAACTTCTTAATGTGTATTAAACCCAAACTTATTATCTTGCCAGCTAGAGCTATAAATCCTACCAAGCATTAACATCCCAAAAGGACAACACTAATCTAGAAAACAAATAAAACATAACAAAAAGGATAAACCAAAACATTCAAAGAACAGCTAGGCAAATATAACAAATCTTCCCAAATAGTAAGCTATAATCATAGAAAAAAATATTCTCGAATATAAAGAAACTTGATAAAAATTAGTAAGTCATTCTCGAAAACACAGTTCATCACAAAACAGAACAGTGACCCACTCACTGCAAAGCTACCGACGACGACCACCGAAGCAACTGCAAGACTTATGACATACTGCACTAGCACCCTTTGGGTGGTATATGGTTCTTTTTATTAGCCTTAAAAAATTGCTAATGAAAAAAGAAGCATATACCGGTAGGACGGATGGCTTGCTTGCGAGATGGGAGAGCCGAAGGCCGCGAAGCGAAACGCCTATGGGCCTAGAAAAATAAAATATTTTGTTATTCTGGCCAAATATGATTTTTTGGATGACAATAACCAACAATAATATCTAACAAATCGGCAACTTCATCATAAAATAATTCATTAGTTGTTCCTAAATTTGTTAAAACATCAATTACAAACTTTTTTTCACCTCCATTATCGCGATATAGTATTACAAGGTCATAAATAATATCAAAATTACCTGACTTTTCAATAATAGAATTGAACAGTATTATAAATTCTTGATTGGTCATATGTATCCCCCTAAGATGGTACATATTGCGCATCAAGTTTAAGCTGCTGAAATT
>CAYZQX010000542.1:0-2271 GCA_964480615.1 uncultured Chitinophagales bacterium
TCACTACCAGTCGGAATCGATTGTACCTACACTAGTGCAAGTAATACAAATGCGACCAATACAATTACTCCAGGAAATCCTGGATGCGCCAGTTATGTTACAGGGGATGTATGGTATAGTTTCTCAGTGCCAGCTTCAGGGCAAGTAACCATTGATTTGAATTCAGGCACTATAAATGATACAGGTATGGCATGGTACACAGGTACCTGTACTTCATTGACATTGTTAGAATGTGATGACAATGACTCTAACAATGGCAACATGTCAAGTATTACTAGAACAGGTCTTACACCTGGAACCACCGTATGGGTAAGGATATGGGAATTTGGGGGTGATGCCTTTGGAAATTTTCAAATTTGTGTTGTCGATGAAAATCCACCCACGCCATGTGGTCAGACTTGCACAGGATCAGCACCATCAAATGATGCATGTTCAGGGGCTTATGTAATTCCGCCGCTGGGGACCCCTCCTAATTGTACCAATGTGTCACAAACACCAGCTGCCCCTACTTATACCATTCCTGCTGCCTATTCTTCTAATGTTTGTGCTACGAGCGAGTCTCCTTATTCCTATATTACAGGGTGCAATGGAGGCGTTGATATGGATGCACCAGCATCAGATGTATGGTATCGTTTTACTGCAACCTCACCAATTCTTACTGTAACAATAACTGGATTGGGCAATCCAAATGTAGGTCTTTGGGCTAACAGTACCAGTGGTTGTGGTGCCTTAGTGCCGATCGATTGTGCACAAGGTGCAAGCCCATTTTCTATTACATTTGATGTTTTGAATACAGGTAATGTTTATTATTTACAAGTGAGCGGTGGGGATATAAATGACCGCTGCGATTTTACAATGACTGTTACGCCAAAACGCAATTGTTCATTTTGTATTCAAGAAGGTTTCCTTACTGCCAATCCACCTCCAACGAATGGTACTTATCCACCGAGTACCACAGTGACATTTTGTTATACCGTAACCTATTTTTCACAATTAATAGCTGCCAACTGGCTTCATGGAGTGATCCCCGAATTTGAGCCTATAACTGGATGGGATCTTACAACATTAGTCCCTTCTGGCACACCAACTCCAGTGGGTTCAGGTGTTTGGGTTTGGGCCAACAATGTTAATGGTACGAGTTCATGGCCGCAAACCTATGGTAAAGGATGGTACTATGATGCTAATTCTGGAGGGGGGTCATTAAATGGCAATCCTGGTGATAATTGGGGCGCTGTAGGAATCAGTGGAAGCGGATCATGGCAATTTTGTTGGCAAATAACCACTTTGCCAGCGAGTTCCTGCCCTGGAGCTGATGGATCTTCTTTAGAAATATTTGTGAACACTACATCTGATTATGAATCAGGTTCTTGGACTGGTGCTGGGTGTACGAATGACCCTGAAGTTTATTTCTTTGCTCAATATAGTTGTTGCAATATGCAGGCTGCATTGGGTGGTGGCGGAACGGTGTGTCAAGGAAGTACGATTCCACTTACCGTTTCTTTTTCGCCCATAGATGCATTAAATCCAGTGCCTTCGCCACCTTATTCAATTACCTATACCATTAATGGGGGTTCTCCTACTACAATCAATAATATTAATACAAATCCCTATAATTTTAATGTCAGCCAAACTGGAAATTATGTAATCACCTCGGCCAATGCGGGTGCGGGATGCACCATGCCTACCAGTGGCAATTCAGCAGTCACGATAATACCAAATCCCAGTGGAGTAATAAGTGGTGGCGGTACAATATGCCCTGGAGAATCCACGGATATTTCAATTAATTTTACAGGAAGTCCACCATTTAGCTATGTCTATGCGATTGATGGTGTAGCACAGCCAGCAGCAATTGAAAATACAAATGTTGCGAGTTTTAATTCAAGCATTGTTGGCAACTATACTTTAGTTTCAATCAGCACTACTATTAATGGAGTAACCTGCAATGGAACTGGTTCAGGCTCGGCTGTTATAGCCAACTCTACAATAGTGAGTGCCGACGCTGGTCCTGACCAGTCAGGATTTTGTAGTATGTCTGCCACATTAGCAGGGAATAATCCTGCCCCGGGTACGGGCATGTGGACTTTGAACATCGGTCCATTAGGAAGTACGCCTGTGTTTTCAAATGTTGGGAGCGCTACATCGACGGTTACGGTAAATGTACCTGGCACTTATGTCTTTACCTGGACTATCAGTCAAGGGACTTGCACTTTGTCAGATAATGTTTCTATAACATTTGCAAATCCAGCCACAGCAAGTATAAGCCCAGTAAGT
>CAYZQX010000543.1:0-2270 GCA_964480615.1 uncultured Chitinophagales bacterium
TGGAATATGCAAGTACAAAGGAAATGCACCATAATTTCTGCTTTTTAGCAAAAAAAGCTTGCATCATAAATATGAAATGTTGTCTCTTACACAGTGCTCTTTCATGTTGTATTCGCGATAGGGATATGAAGGGTTTAGTATTCTAAGCTGGGATGGCTGTATGTGGCTGTGTATCCCAGCTTAGAATACCGAAGCGCCAGCGTAGCCCATAATAGCCCGGGCCGTAGGCATCGCCAAAATCTCATACCTATGAATTATTTAGCAAGCCCTATTTACTTCCCAAATCATTTATTAATAATTTTCAAATGGCAATAAAATTAATTAACTACATGTATGGTTATCTCAAGGAAAAAAATATATACATCAAATCCATCTATTACAACACAACTGCAATATTAGCCATCATAGCACCATATAACCCTGCTGTTTCGGTGCGCAGCCTGCTAGACCCTAAATTTACAGGCTGATATTTTTGTGCTATAGCGTTTTCGATCTCTTGTGTGGAGAACCCACCTTCAGGTCCTACAAGTAATTCTATTTTTGGGTGATTAATATAGCGGGATATATGATTTTCAACACTAGGAGACACGGCGATCATGCGCTGAAATCCTTCCTTTTTTGTCGTAATATATTTATCGAATTCTATTAGATCTTCTACTATGGGAATGTATGCACTTATTGATTGCTTTGCCGCTGAAAGTACAATCTTATTTATGCGATCTATGTTAATTTGCTTCCTTTCGGAATACCTGCATTTTACAAAACTCAGCTTATCCAGCCCTAGCTCTGTAGCTTTCTCTGCCAGCCATTCTATGCGATCAATATTTTTAGTAGGTGCAATGGCTAAATGCAATTGATAAGGTCTTAATCCTATATGCTCACTAAATGACAATACAGTAAAATTGCAAATCTTTTTAGTTACAAATAGGATTTTTGTTTTGTAGAGTCTTCCCTTGCCATCAATAATATTTAGTTCATCCCCAACCTGATGGCGCATTACATTGATACAATGATGATGCTCTTCCTCAGGAAGTTGGTCCGCACCATTGCTTATGTCAGGACAATAATATAATTCCATTAGGAATTAAAAATAACGTGGCGTAACTACACGGCTCTTATCAAATCCAAAATCATAACCCACCATCACCTCGTGTGAGCCTGATGAAATCTTATTGACCTCGGTTAAGGTATGATCGTATGCATAGCCTAGTTTCAAATTTTTATTTACATTCCATTGCGCTAAGAAATCAATTGAATCGTCCCAGCGATAAGCTGCTCCTAACCAGAGTCTATTTTTTATCAAGAAATTAAGGCTAATATCAGTAGAGAAAGGGGCATATTGAGGCACTGACTTTACAACAAATGTAGGCTTAAAAATAACATTATTGCTAAGTGCAATTGCTACCCCTCCTGTGAGGAAATAGTGGCGCTGGCGAAAGGAATCATCTTCCCCAGTCTCAAGCTTGGTGTTTAGCAAATGAGGCACTGAAAAGCCTAAAAACCACCTGTGCGTATAATAATACAAGCCAGCACCAAAGTTAGGCATAAGGGTACGCACATCATCCGCAAAACTCATATCGGGCTGTTCCGTACTTACGGAATTCAAATCACTGTATTGATGAAACAATCCACCCTGCAAGCCCATGGACAACTTGCCTGGCCCTAATGGAATCCTATAGGCATAATTGAGCATCACAGTAAGCCGATTGTGGACTCCTATTCGATCGTTTTCCAAATAAAAACCAGCACCATTCTTTTCCTTAAAACTCGAATGAAAACCCAGTGATGCTGTCCTTGGCGCACCATCATATCCTGCCCACTGATGACGATAGATGGCCATGAAGGATTTTATATCCTTAGTCCCTGCATAAGCTGGATTGATGGACAGTGGATTAAACATATAAAAGGTGTACTGAGCATCCTGCTGCGCACGCACACTAAGGATCGAGGCGAGGTAGATTAATAGACCTATGACTAAAGCTTTCATCCTTGGTTATTGTTTTTATACGACAAAGATAATCAGCATTTCACATATTGACTGTTAGACCAGTGGTTTTAAGCATCATTATTTCAGCATTCAATGAATTTTAATCCATATTAATGAATTATTAATACCATAATTTGCGCGATTATTAGTGCCAAAACATACCATATAGCGATTACAGCTTTTTCCTAATCAATGCAATGACTTTACTTTCAATATCATCAAAATATTTCTACAATAGTGATTGATGATCGACTATTTTTGCGACATGAAATCAAGCTATTTT
>CAYZQX010000544.1:0-2266 GCA_964480615.1 uncultured Chitinophagales bacterium
AGCCCGGGCCTGTAAGGCATCGCCAAAAATTTCACTATTTTGTATTAATAAGCGAACCCTAGTTTATAACATCAATAATACATTGGCGATTGGTAAAAAAAAATTTGAACAACCAAAGCGTCATATAAAAATTCGCAGCAGCAAAGATGATTTAAAACTTATTCCCTATTTTTGACCTAAGCATCCCCACATTATGCACAAAACATCACTTATTGACTATTTACGGACATTTAGCAAAAGAGAACTGGTTGAGTTCAACGAGTTCGTCCATTCACCCTATTACAATAAGCACAAGACCGTTATCAAGCTCACTGAATACCTGTGCCAGCTATACCCTAGATTGGAGGGCGAGGATATAGATCGACAGGTTGTATATAATCATTTGTTTCCCAATGAAGCGTTTGATTACAACAAGCTAAGACACCTCATCTCTTACACCTTAGAATTGCTAGAAAAGTTTGCCGGCCTGCAACTAATCGACAAACAACCAGGACTTATAGCGCGATACACACTTTTAGATTTAAGAACTAAAAAGAAAGACACTAGGTATCGATCCCTTTTTAATGAGACTACCAACTTACTGCAAGCACAATACAAAAATATAGGACCACAACACCTGCAAAGAGAAGTTTATCAGGAAGGGCATCAATTTTTTGGCAATGACCCTATGACGCTTGAACTTATGGTAAGGCAAATGGTGATAATCGACGATCTTTTTTGGCAAGATAAATTATTGTTGGCTTGTGATCTATGGAGCCACCCCTCTTTCAAAATTCCATTCACGGGTTATAAACCTGAGTGGATGGATTACATTGCTTCACAGTATGACAAACTCGATCGTATGCCAAAAATAAAAATGGCGTTTCATCTTGCACAAGCACTGCTATTTCAGGAACAGGACGGTTGGTTCGACAAGGGATTAGAACAATTAGAGAAAGAAGCCCCAAGACTTGACCACGATACCTATAACTTATTCCTACATCGTTACCACATGCTTGCCGACCACCGATCTCGCATAAGTACGGATCGGGATCTTCGGCATTTTTATAGCTATTACAAGTTACAGATCAATCACTTATGGCTTAAGAATGAAGGCTATTTTTCCATTACCCACTATATGGAAATTATCAAGCTGGGATTGAGGCTGGAGGACTATCAATTCATTGTGCGTTTTATGGATCAGTATAAGGAACAATTGCCGCGAACATTAAGAGAAAATACTTATCACTATGCTTTGGCCTATTACTACTACCGCACCAAGCAGTACAGCAAATCGCTTGAAAACATAGAGTTAATGGAGCCTAAAAATTTGCAAGAAGAAATTGAAAAAATAATACTGCCATTAATGATCTATTACGATCAAAAGGATCCCCTGCACTTTGCACGACAAATGCGTTCCTATTACAAATGGAAGCGAAAATTTGAATCCATCGAACGCTATGAAGCTGACAACTACAACCGATTCTTTAAGCTCACTGAAGAGGCATTTAACATTGTAATGAGCGAGATCAAACCACGCAAGGGCAAGCACGAAAGATTCAGAATAGCTGTTGATGAGGAATTGAAAATGCTGCCCTACACCGCGCACGCCTTATGGCTCAGAGAACATGTACTTTTAGTACTCAAAAGCGGAAGACTGCCATAGCATTTATACAATTTAAGAAAATATTAACACTCAATCAACTTATATATTTTTGATTTCAATCATAACATATATATCAATAGAAATTACTCAAGCGACACCCATCCTCTTCTGTTATATCATCCTGACAATTTAGGATTATTCTTATGTCGTTCACCATCTCTATTGGTCTTTTTATCTATATTCTTTATCAAAGCTTCACTGAGATCTATGCCAGTCTGATTGGCTATGCACATCAGTACAAATAACACATCGGCCAACTCATCACCCAATTCTTTAGCCTCATCAGATTTTTTCTCACTTTGTTCTCCGTATCTCCTAGCCATAATGCGTGCAACCTCCCCTACCTCTTCAGTGAGTATAGCCATATTTGTAAGCTCATTAAAGTACCGCACACCCGTAGTTTGTATCCAATGATCAATTAACTTCTGTGCATCTCGAATAGACAATTCATTGCTCATAATTTTTTTGAGGACAAATATCTTGATAATTTATGGAAACATGTTAGAAACATTCTGAAACACAATTATTTAGGGTCTGCTCAATGACTCAACATTTATAAAATTTTGGGCGATGCCTTACAGGCCCGGGCTGCTCCAGGCTACACTGCGTTTCGGTCTTATT
>CAYZQX010000545.1:0-2261 GCA_964480615.1 uncultured Chitinophagales bacterium
CTATGGGAACATGATCTTGGGGTAGAAGGGGTATGGGACAATCCAGCCTGGTTTGAGCTGAAAGAAGATGGAGGTTTTAATCTGTTTGGGGGCTATAATCAGGAACCCTATTTTGCCAAGGTTGATGCGAATGGTGAGATTTATTATGAAAAATTTTATACTATGGAAGGATTTTCTATGAACAGGTTTCCAATGAAGTATAATGATAACTACATTTTTATGATAATTCAAGTTGAAGCAGTAGTGAAGAATCATGTGTGGGTGGTTGATAGTAATTTCAATACAATATCTAATCATCAAATCGGCTGGGAAGCTAATACATCCAATCAAGTACAAGATATCAAACTCAGTTCAGATTGTGCACTGGTTATGTGTGGATATCGAAATGGTAATGCAGGTCAATCAGGCTTATTATTAAAAACTACCTTAGAGGGATTTAATTGTGGTTATCCCGACTGCTACGATGAATACATCAATGAGTATGGTGATTGTGTGGGTACAGGTACCTCTATTGATAACCCGCCTTCTTTGGCAAATGAGGTGAATATATCCATATCCCCCAATCCTGGGAATGGACTTTATAGTATTCAGATAATGCGTAATCGAAGTAATTCTTATAATTCTTTTTTGCTTTGTGTTTATGACCTTTTAGGGAGAGAAACTAAGTGTCAATCCTTAGGATCGCAAGAAGAAATATTGTTGGACCTTAGTGATCTACCAAGTGGAAGGTATATAGTTAAAGTTAAATCTGATGAATACAATTATGAAGGTGCATTAATCCATATAAGATGAGGGCGATAATATTAATTATAATATT
This sequence comes from uncultured Chitinophagales bacterium, assembly GCA_964480615.1. Lineage (GTDB taxonomy): Bacteria > Bacteroidota > Bacteroidia > Chitinophagales > UBA2359 > CAYZQX01. The sequence continues at coordinate 818 of CAYZQX010000545.1, forward strand.
TTCAGGTTATAGTTCTATGGCACTTACATCTCAGGTCGTTTTTTCAATAATTGATAATGAGCAGTATGGCCACCAAAATTATCATCTGGTGCATAGCTTTGATGATTATTCAATAATCATAGGTCAGTCGCAGGTTGTTGATAATGTACAGGTAGTTGCTGCAATCAATGTGGTCAAAATTACAAATGAAGGTATCATAGAGATGGATAGTATCATCTATGAAGAAGCAAATACAAGATTCGATATATACACAACAGGTTATTTCTCAATTAATCGCAATGATACCATCTATGCAATTTTTAATAAAGAAGGTGAGATTTATACTGAGTTAAATTATCTACATTTGTTTGTTTTAAACAAGCACGGTCATTTGCTCTACAATGCGGAATTGGTTCAGAATAGTGAAGACCACCTAGTTAGAGCAATAAACTCTACAATTGATAATAATCTAATATTAATCGGTGGCCAATCGTATCCTGGGTATGAAGCCAAACTGTTTTTGATAAAAATTGACGTTTTAGGTAATGTATTATGGGAAAAAGAAATCAATTACTCCACAAGTAATTGGACAACTGGCTATTGTGTGGCACAAATGCCGAATGGCGATTACATAATCAGTGGAGATACCTATATAGGGACAGCCCCTAATGGAGACTTCCAGATGTATTATGCCCGCACGGATAGCCTGGGCAATGTGCTATGGGAGCATGAGATGGGTGCAGCAGGCGTATGGGATAATCCCGCTTGGTTTGAGCTGAGAACGGATGGGGGCATCAATCTTTTTGGAGGCTATAACCAAGAACCGTATTTTGCCAAGGCTGATGGGAATGGTATTATTTATTTGGAGAAATTTTATAGCTTGGAAGGAATTTCTCTAAGTAGATTTCCCATAAGAATACAGGATAAATATATTTTTATGATAGGCGAATCATATAGTGGGATTAGAAACTATGTATGGACAATGGATACAAATTTCAACAAGATTTCTTCAACTCAGTTAGAGTTTATGGACTTTACTTCTAATCAAGTACAAGATGTAAAACTGAGTGCTGATTGCGGATTGATAATGTGTGGTTATAGATATTCAGGACAAGGCAATAAGGGGTTAATAGTAAAAACAAATTTAGTAGGCGAATCCTGCGGTGAGCCCGACTGCTACGATGAATACATCAATGAGTATGCTGATTGTATGTCCACCTCTATAGGAAATGGTATAGTGCTTGAAGAATCGGGTGTGATGATTTCGCCTAATCCTGTGATCGACAGATTTGCGATCATTCTGAAAGATCAATCGATTAGACCTAAGGTTATAAAGATATTTACCTCTGATGGCCGTCAAGTGATGAAAATGGATTATCGAGAAGAAGTCCTAGTAGGTTCACTAAGGGCTGGTTTGTATTTTGTAGAAATAGTAGGAGATGGTTTTTCCCATTATGCTAAAATT
>CAYZQX010000546.1:0-2251 GCA_964480615.1 uncultured Chitinophagales bacterium
TTGCATTTTAGTAGCTCAAAAATACAATGTATTTTGGTAATTATTTATGGGAAGTATAATATATATTTATACCTTTTGTTAGTTTGGAGCATTGATTCAATATTTCTTTTTTTTCTTTATTTTATATAGAATGAATCATTCCGTTTTATTGCGATTATGTGGGTCTTTTTGTTGTTGATAACTTGTTTTTATAGCTTATTTTATGTTGCCAGCTAATAAAATTGGAATAACAATTTTTTTATTTTCGAAAACCAAGAAATTCTCTTATGCTAACTGCGATAAAGAACAAAATAATGGTGCTATACTATCCTAATAGAATGTTGTTGACATTGTTATTTTTGATGTTGCGCAGCAGGCGTAAATATTAATATGCCGACATTTAGGCAATGCGACAAAGCATTTTGGTGCATAATTTGTTATTTTTACATCCTAATCAATATTTATTTTGTGCTAATGAGTGCCATACCTGCTAATGATCCACAATTAAAAAGTTGGATTGATGTATCTCCTGAATCTGATTTCCCTATACAAAATCTGCCCTTTGGAATATTTAATACCGCTGGTGAAAAAAATTCATTAGGGGTTGCCATAGGCGAGTACATTCTGGATCTTACGGCCTTGAGCAAGTTAGGCTTATTAATCGTAGAAGGAATTGATGAGGAGGTATATACAAGTGGATCACTCAATAAATTATTAAAAAAGAGCAAGAAGGAATGGCGTGCATTGCGCAATGAGGTGAGCAATTTATTGAGGCATGACAATCCGTTTTTAAAGGAGAAGGCATCACTATCGCGCCTATTGCATTTACAGTCAGGCGTTACCATGCAATTACCCGCTGAAATAGGAGACTATACTGATTTTTATGCGAGCAAGGAGCATGCTACTAATGTGGGAATCATGTTTCGTGATCCTGCTAATGCCTTGCTGCCTAATTGGCTTCATCTACCTGTTGCTTACCATGGCCGCTCCTCTAGTATTATAACCACTGATGTGCCTGTATATCGGCCTTATGGGCAGTTAAAACCCAATGACAATGAACCACCTATTTATGGCCCCAGTCGTCAAGTGGACTTTGAAGTAGAGCTGGCATTTCTTTGTGGTCAAGGCAAGCCATTGGGTATGCCGATACAAGCCTCTGAAGCGGAAGATTATATCTTTGGATTCGCCCTTTTTAATGACTGGTCAGCACGTGATATACAAAAATGGGAATATGTGCCTCTAGGGCCTTTTTTGGGCAAGAATTTCGCTTCTTCGCTATCGCCTTGGGTAGTTACGATGGATGCAGTAGAACCATTCCGCACAAGCTCTCCCGAGCCGCTCCAGCCCATATTGCCCTATCTGCAATACCAAGGACAGCACTCATTTGATATCAACTTGCAGATGGCCATCGCTAATGAAGGATTTCGTCCCTTTACTGTATGCAGTACCAACTATAAATATATGTATTGGAATCCAGTACAAATGATGGCTCATCATACAGTGAATGGATGCAATGTACGTGCTGGTGACCTTATGGCTAGTGGTACCATCAGTGGGCCTACACCTGATAGCTACGGCTCTATGCTTGAGATAGCTTGGAAAGGCACTAAACCCATCATTATGCCCGATGCTACACGTAGAGTGTTTCTCAATGATGATGATGAAATCATCATGACTGGCTTTGCAAAAAACAATAATGTGCGAATTGGCTTTGGCACTCTAAAAAACAAGTTGATCAAAAATCCGATGGGTTAATAAGCCTCCTGTACAATTTACTAAGCTAACCTAATAAAGCGGTTTAGCAGTAGCCCACCACAATAAGTTTTGAAAAAACACCCCGATTTAGACAAGCAATAGCCTACAACAATTCAAGATGGCGATGCCTTACAGGCCCGGGCTGCTTCAGGCTACACTACGTTTCGGTCTTGTGCACTGACTCCCTTTTTTGCGATCAAAATGTTATCATCAAGCACAACAACATCCTTCATATCCAGCACATTCGTAAAGGGAGTCAGCGCACAAGACTAAACCATTCCGCATCCCTATCGCGAAAGCTTCACACTAGATAATGGATGGTAGTCATCGGACTGAGATCTTTTTTGTGAAAACAAACTTCAGCATAATAATTTCAAAATTGCGAATCAACTAACTGACGCTGCGCATTGAGTAGTGGACACCTGATGCTATATAATGGACTTTGTGCAGAGGCTGTAATTAGGGCTTGCTAAATAACTCTGAAATCTTTTATTGTAATAGGTTCTAGCCATTACAA
>CAYZQX010000547.1:0-2245 GCA_964480615.1 uncultured Chitinophagales bacterium
ATATCAGTACTTATACAAGGATGCTATAACAAATTGTTCTTTTAATCAATCTATCAATACAAGTTCACCAGTTGGAGTTGGTATTTGGGTTCAAAATACGCCTGCTTTGATTGGAAATTTCACAAGCAACAGCACGGTGCAAGGCGATCCAACATTAAAAAATATATTCAATAACCTCTACATTGGTGTGATGGCACCTACTATCGGTGGTCTTGGTGCCGTGAATGTCCTAGCTAATGAATTTTATAACACTCGGTATGGTGTTACCTTAAAAAATCAGCTTAATGCAGATATTGTTGACAATAGATTTGAGTTTTTTAATATAGGTTATTATTCACCAAATGTCAATAACACACCAAGTTATTCTATTTCTTCACAATATGGAGTATCTAATGAGGGAGGTGAAGGCGTGCGTATTAATGGCAATGGTTTTATAAACACCTATGGTAATACTACTGCTACATATGGTATTCGGTGTAGAAGTACAAAGGCTACAGGAGCTCTAAATACAATAAGGGATAATTTTTTTAATCAACAGTTTTACGCTGCACAACAATATGAAGCGGGTAATACCAATATGACTATAAATTGTAATCAGATGCCAGGCTATAATCGCAACGACTGGGCCATAACCTCTGGTGAACTAATAGATCAAGGTAGTTGTTTCGATGCCCCTTCATCTCTCACTGAACAATTCCACATTCCTCAATCTGGATTTATTAATAGGAATATATATATGAGTACAACCAATAATAATGGACTAATTGTTTCAAGTTTTAATTCTACTATTATGCCTAGTCCCTCTGCTGTAACCTCAAATGTTACATTAGTAGACTGTTTTTTTCCTATAACAGATTTTTCAACGATTTGCTCAGATTGGCGAACTCGAATTCCAAAACAAACCCTGTGGGCATTCTGGGATAATGCTCAAGAAATTGGTAAGGATATGGAAGATGGCATTCCTTCATTGGAATTAATTGCAGCTGAACTAGTAAGGTGGGCAAGTCTAGATGGCACTATTGATACCGCCATTGTATATATGGATTCATTGGATCACGATATAGGTCGACGTATGCTAGTACCTACCTACATTAGCATCCAAGATAGCACCGCCGCTATAGAAACATTAGCTGCGATTACTTATGATAGCCCTGAAAATATTGCTTTTCACGACTATTGGGATGATATGGTTGATTTTGTACTCGAAGCTGATGGGACAGGAAAAGCTGAGGAAGCAGCTTCTCGATTGGCAACAATAGCAACTGACAAATTCAATCCCTATCACAGCATATACCCGACTTATTTAGATATTAAGTCTAATCAAATTCGAATTATTGAACCTGAATTAGAGGAAGAAATTATTTTCAATCCTCTGAATATGAACTACGAGCTTACGATTTCACCCAACCCGGGCACAGGATATTACAATATAAGCTGGAAATCCTTTTCTAACCAAGCTGATGAAGATTATACACTTACGGTTTATAATCAATTTGGAATTGCTGTGCATACAATTGCTGGCATTAGCGAACAGCAATCTTTAATTCATTTAGGTTCCTTGCCATCAGGCATCTATTATGTCATCGTCAGTTCAGCCCATCAGCAGTTTATGGGCAAAATTATACATCTTCCCAAATGAAAAAATTAGTTCTATTTTTATTATTAATAACAGGCTGGCTGCATAGCCAGCCTGTATTTTCATTAATTGAAGATTCTGATGAATTTCATTATCATTTCTTGTTTGTTGAAGATTTTGAGGACTATTCTATCGTAATTGGGTTTAGGCAAACCTTATACGATAGCACACATACTGATATACTAAGTATAAGGCTTGATCATACTGGTAATATATTAGCTGAGGAAATCCTATACAGTATTGACGATGTTACATTTGGTATCGAAAGTACAGGATATGGCTGTATGCATATAAATGATAAGATTTATGCCAACATCAACAGAGCGTATGGATTTGTCAATGGGATAAAAATAGCGCATCCACACTTGTTTGTATTAGACACCATGGGTCATTTAGTACATGAACAGTCTATTATACAATCAGAGCACAAAGAAATAGTAATGTCACTCAATAAAACCTTGGATAATAATTTAATACTATGTGGGTGGAAACTATATAGTGCTTCTGATATAAGTCTATTGCTATTAAAAACAGATACATTAGGCAATGTAATCTGGGAAAAAGAAATCAATTACTCCACAAGTAATTGGACAACTGGCTATTGTGTGG
>CAYZQX010000548.1:0-2242 GCA_964480615.1 uncultured Chitinophagales bacterium
CGGCGGAGGTTCAGGTTATTGGTACGATCTTCCACGAGTTGGTGATTCAATCGTTGAGCTTCACGACGTTCCACAATCCCTGTCTGATCAGTTTGAAGACAATCATTTCGCAGACGGGTATGCGGCTTGGCAAGCATTCCAACAGTATGAAGTCAGTGTTGTTCAGGAATTCGACGAGCAAGACGTGTGGGGCGATCCAGACATGGCTGTCGGAACGCTCGTGATTTTTGATCGTCCGCAACGTGCCAGTCGGTTGTATGAAGTCAGTGGCGCTTCTTTCGACGAGGGCTACGAAAGCTGGACATATACAATCACGCCGGTCTTGAAGTATTGGCCATCAGGGACAAATCGTAGTATGCCGGGAGGCGACGAGGAAGTTGGCGAAGGTGATGTCAGGGAGGTATCCGATCCAGAGGGTTTGCATCCCACGAATGTGAATGATGCAAGTTCCACTAATATAAGGAGGTTTATTTTTCAGAAATTGCTGACCATTGATTTTCAAACATTAAAATTAGTTCCTTGGATGGCTAAGGAAATGCCCACCATGGAAATTAGTGCGGATGGAAAGGGGATGGACATACATTATGAACTTCGTGAAGGGATGAAATGGGATGATGGAAGTGTTATTACACCTAGGGATGTAGAGTTTAGTTTTATGTGTGTAAAAAATCCCAAAGTTGATTGTCCAGCACTTAGTCCTTATATGGACTTTATTGTTGATTTTCAATACGATGAAACCAATCCCAATAAATTTACTTTGATATGTGATCGAAAATATATGTTATGGGATCATGTAAGTGGCAATGATTTTTTTATTTTTCAGGAGTCGAAATATGACCCCAATGGGGTTATGAAAAAATTTCATTTTGCGGATATTGCTAACAAGGAGAAACAAGCCGCTTCAATGGCTGACCTCGAACAATTTGCCAAAGAATTTAATTTAGAGAAATACAGCAGAGAGCCTGCATTCTTTTCTGGTTCAGGTCCCTATAAATTTGTAAAATGGGAGACAGGACAAAGGCTAGTATGTGAACGCAAAAAAGATTGGTGGGGCGATAAATATGCCGATCAAGGTATGTTTTTTCAGCCAGGTCCTGACAAGATTGTGTTTGAGATTGTCAATGATCAGACCTCGGCTATTACAGCGTTAAAAGCTGAAAAACTAGATTGCTATAATACTATTAGAACGACTGATTGGGTGGATCTCCCTAAGTCTGAAAAGTTCATGCAGAATTTTAATATGCTAAGCCCTGATGATCTTACGTTTAGTTACATAGGATTGCATATTAAAGACCCTAAATTTAGAGATGTAAAAACCAGAAGAGCAATAGCGCATCTTACTAACTTGGATAAGATGAATGAGACCATCATGTATAATCTATGTACACCGACTATAGGTCCGATTCTGCCAATGTTTAAAGAGGATTATGCATCTGACATAAAGCCTTATGAATACAACCCTGAAAAGGCCAAAGCATTGCTAGCAGAAGCCGGCTGGAAGGATTCGGATAATGATGGCATATTAGATAAAATGATTGATGGCAAGAATGTACCATTCAAAATAAAATATAATTATAACCAAGGCAATGACATCCGAAAAAATGTAGGTCTTGCGCTGCAAGAAAGTGTTAGACAAGCAGGTATCGATATAGAAGTAATGGCTGTAGAGTGGGCGGTCTATTTAGAAAGATTAAAACAACATCAAATAGAGATGTGGTATGGTTCATGGGTTGCCGACCCTAGACCTGAAGACCCGCAGCAAATATGGAGCACAGAATCTTATTCATCAGGTGGCTCTAATTATACTGGCTGGGGCAATTCAGAAACCGATAAATTAATAGAAGATATAAGAACGGAATTGGACACTGAAAAGCGCAGCAAACTGTACCATCAATATCAACAAAGACTACACGATGATGTACCCTATGTATTCCTCTTCACACAAAAAATGAGGAATGCTGTTCACAAGCGATTTGATAATGTAAATAGTGGCTCAGTGTATCCAGGTTTTTATCCTGGCGCATTCCTACCCGCTAAAGGCATATCTGATAAGTAGGCTTGGATTGATTAAATTGGATTTTAGAGTAGGGGACTTAAATAGCTGCTCTCTAGACACTGGTTATTAGATGCTGGGTTTAATGCAGTTGTTATAACTAGACACTGGACACTAGACGCTGGACACTAGACTTTAAGTAGTTACTGCAACCAGCTTCAGTATCGAAAATCCTAAATCGAAAATCGT
>CAYZQX010000549.1:0-2191 GCA_964480615.1 uncultured Chitinophagales bacterium
TAATGGCAACAAGAACCTGCGCTATCGCTTGGTTTCTCACGTCTATCCCTATCGCGAATACAATTTGAAAGAGCACTATTCAAGAGATCACATAGCATATATATGATGCAAGCTTTTTTACTGAAACCCATAAAATTGTGAGAATATCCTGTGCACTTATAATGGCTAGAACCTATTACGATATAAGAATTCAGAGTTATTTAGTAAGCCTTATTGTAGTTTCTACTACTAGCTTCAGGATTATAAATCTTGAATAGTTTATCGTTAAAAAAAGCGGTAGGGATGCGCAATGGTTTAGTCTTGTTCACTGACGCCCATCACTGATGTCTTAGGTAGGCCATGTGGTGATAAGCAACAATTTATGTGTAGAGTAAATTAATCAAGGAGTCAATGAATAAGACCGAAAACAAATCGAGCTCGCGAAGATTCTAGCGGCCATTGAAAAAAAATAAATGCCAGAAAGTGTAGCCTGGAGCAGCCCGGGCCTGTAAGGCATCGCCTAAAATTTCAAAATTATAATATATTAAGCAGACCCAAATTACCGATAAAAACCCACCTTCAACCCATTATTTTTTCTTATTTTTTATTAAAAAAAAACTGACCATTTGACCAGTTTCGCTAAAATAATGTAATTTTGTATATTCATTCAGTATTTTAGAATTGAATGTATTGTTGCCATGGGCACTGTTATTTTTGCTATTTATGACATCAACTAATCGGAAAATTATTATTTACCTCTTGCTTATTAGCCAGTTTATGGCTTTTAGTGGGATAAGTATTTTCCATCATAACTGCAAGAGTAATCAGCTTTACAGTACCAGCGTATTGCCCAGCATTTCTATAAGCGATTGCTGTGCCCCTAGTGATTCATGTAGTAAATCAACTGATGATGGCGATAAAAAGAGTGGAAACTGTTGTAGTACAAAAATAACTTTCCTAAAAAACTCAAGCGATCTTTCGCATTTCGCCTATTCTATTGAACTGCCAGCAATACCTGATTTTTATATTCCTACAGTCTATTCGCCCGAATGGGAAGATATTACAGCCCTATACGAAGCTAAGTCAATCGCCTACAAGTGCTATGCAAAACCACCACCAGAAACTGGTGCCGAAAAAATATTTAGATTAGAGAAAATGCGTTGTTAGATAAAAAAATACCTTGAAATACCTACCGACATACTGTGTGTTGTATAGGTATGAATTCTTATTTTTTTTATTTAATAAACCATTATTTTCTCAATGAAAAACAGTTTAGCGAGCTATTGCTTATTAGCATTAGGTATATGGCTCAGCGCAATAAATACACAAGCTCAAGATAATATATCAGATTCACAAGGTCAGCCTTCCACTATTAGTGGAGTCATAAAGGAATTTGGCCGCGACAAGAAAACCAATCTTATTACAGGAGCGAGTATATACTGGCTTGAAAATCAGCAAGGAACTTACAGCGATGAAGCAGGTAAGTTTTCACTTGAGCGATTGCCTGAAAATCAAAAATTAATTATTGCCTACTTAGGCTACAAAAATGATACTTTACTGATAGGCGACCGCAAAGAGGTCGAGATACTATTAGTAGGTGAAAATTTACTAGATGAGGTGGTACTAACCGCTCATAGCGAATCTACAATTATTAGCAGCTTAAACACAATTAAGGTAGAAAAGATTACAACAAGGGAGCTGTTAAAAGCTGCATGCTGCAACCTTTCAGAAAGTTTTGAGACGAATCCCAGTGTGGATGTGAATTTTAGTGATGCTATAACTGGTGCTAAGACGCTAAAGATGTTAGGTCTAGACGGAGTATATTCACAAATACTGAAGGAAAACCTGCCACTTATACGTGGCTTAGGGACTCGATTTGGATTAGAATCTATCCCCGGACCTTGGCTGCGGTCGATACAACTATCCAAAGGAGCAGGATCCGTGGTCAATGGTTATGAATCGATATCAGGTCAAATCAATCTTGACTTAAAAAGACCTTATGATATGGAAAGGTCTTATTTCGACCTATTTGGTGATTCCGATGGCCGTATAGAAGCGAATATTCTTCAACGATTTATTATCAATGAGAAATTAGCCAGTTCCTTAATGGGTCATACTACGTGGAAAAAATGGCGACGCGATATGAATGATGATGGCTGGACCGATAATCCAGCTAAGGAGCAATGGAACATTATGAACCGCTGGGAATACC
>CAYZQX010000550.1:0-2190 GCA_964480615.1 uncultured Chitinophagales bacterium
TTTATTAGTTTTTTAAAGGCCATCAGAATCTTCGCAAGCTCGATTTGCTTGCGCTACGGTACTGTTGTGGCGGGCTTTCGGCTTTATTAATTCAAAGCAATTGAAAGCCCGCCACAACAGTACAAACCTCTCCTATCCCTATCGCTTTAACCGATTTACGATTCACGATTTTGGATTTATGATTCTGAAGTTAGTTGCAGGAAGTGCACTAAGTCTATTATATAGGGCTTGCTAAATATCTGCAATATCTTTTGTAATAAACGATTATGGAATATGCAAGTGCAAAGGAAATGCACAATAATTTCTGCTTTTTAGCAAAAAAGCTTGCATTGTAAATATGAAATGTTTGGGGACAGGTATATTGGCTTGGCTTCGAAGTTGCGTGAGGACACGCAACTTAGCACTGGGTATTGAGTGCAGACACGCAACTTAGCACTAGGTATTATGTGAAGACAAGCAACTTTGAATACAAATATGACGCTTTTTTTTCTCATAATCCCCAGATAATATGCCTGCCCAATGTCTTCTCTTACACAGTGCTCCTTCAAAGTTGTATTCGCGATAGGGATCGACGCAAACCAAGCGTAAGCGCAGGTTCTTGTAACCATTAGAAAAATAACAAATTCGCAAGTAACCCCACAGCGAAACAACGTGTAGCGAGGAGTACAAGCACAGAGCCCGGGCCGCAGGCATCGCCAAAAATTTTATAACTTAGCGTTATTGAGCAGAGCCTAAATTAGAAGCGAGAAAAACGAATCATTAGCAATGGAAACTGCTTATTGCGATAAATATAAAATGAACTGTAAAAGCACCAAGTAGCTGGATCCGGGCATAGAGATAAAAAAAGTCACTGCTCCTGATTAGGAACAGTGACACCCCAAAAGTCCCTCATTATGAAAACGGACATAATTAGGACGCCACAAAAAACACTCGTCACTTAAAAATCAAAACATTTAGTTTTTATTCAGAATTCCGTACTCAATGAAATAATCACCCATATAAGTAGGGCTTGATTACTTATTGAGATCAGGATAGCTTTTGAGCACCACCTTCGTGCACTGCTCCTTAGCTAGATCGCCGATAATGTGCAGCATCACAGCACTTTCAGTGATTGCATTGCCCACCACTTTATTGCTTTTGTTTTGCAGGTTAAGGGATAATATCTCCTTAGAGTTCTTGTTCCAATTGTAATATTGAGTGCCTATTTCGAAATTGGTATTATTCGCATCGAGGGCACTAAGTTGAAAGGAGTAAAATTTTTCGCCCCACTTATCCCCAGCAGGATAGCTGACCTTAGCCACATAGTTTTCATCATCATCCCTATAAAAATCTGCCATACATTCCCCACGCAACACATCGTCAATGAATTTAGTCGTTTGATTGAGAATAAGACGCCACTGACCATTATTTTTCACCATCGAAATGGTTTGGGTTTCCCTAGCACTGTATTGTCTTTCACCATTCTTAAAGATACTAAATTCGCAGTCTGCAATGGTGAGTGCACGATCATTCTTAGCAATGGTTTTTAGAAACTTAGTAACGCGGTAATCCACTACTAATCCTTGCTCAGTAGCATAGCCCTCTATCATACTAACCAGTGACTGATAAGGCTCGATGATGGTTTGCATCTGCTGATCGATGTAAAAACGGTTCTCGTGCTCTACATAGCTTTTTTCAAAATACTTGAGTACAGAGCCAGGATCCTTGACCTTATGAATATCCGATATTGCCTTTGCAACATCAAGCAGGGTTTGTTCTACCGCCTTTTCCTCCTCATTTTGAGCATGGATAGTAAGCAACAAGAAAGGGGCGATAAAGAGCAAAATTAAATTACGCATGCAGGTGATTTGTTTTTGGCAAAGTTAGAAAATTATTTAGTTTTAAATAGAATGATGGCCAATCTTTTTAGGATTAGTGTTAACAATATATTTGAAGAATAGGACATAATGGTTGTGGGTTAGATTGGTGGGTGGTTTTTACGATACCGATAGCTCTTATTCAAAATAGTAGTCTGAAAATTTTATTATTTAGGAAAACACAATGCCTTTCTTAACCCAATGAAGGCTAGTGATTAGGATGTTAGGCTTATTGCCAAAATTAAAAGCTCAATCAGATTTCTATTTCATTAGTACTGAATTGGATCAAACCCCTAACTAATGGACACTTTTTAACATATTATAGTTTACCTTT
>CAYZQX010000551.1:0-2181 GCA_964480615.1 uncultured Chitinophagales bacterium
GTGTATGTTTTAGTGTAGAGTACACAGTGAAATAGAATCCTTCTTGTGTAATGTTTTTGTTGACTATGGCGATTCCTAAAGACACCAGCTCTTAAAGTGCTAGGCTATGCCGCCAATAACTTTAATCCACTGACAGTCCTATACAAACCCTTCCTAATGCTAGGAGCTTCTTATGAATCAATGAAAGCAGTCGCTGAAAAAAAACAAAGGAATTGATCTTATTAATACGGTGAAATTGAAAAACACTTGTAGCATTGTGCTTCAGATGATGGTTGATAAGCTCAATTGTCCTTAGTAATTATTACCTTGTGTATTCCTCTTCGCTAGATTGCCAATAATGCTATGTCATTCACGAATGATTGATCCTAAATTGTGGAACATTATGTAAGGAAACCGTGAGAACAAAAGGATCACTGGTATTAATGGCCTTATGTGCTAAATTTGATTGATGATTAGAGATCAACTACTCGTTGATTCAGTAATAGGCAATGGTTGTAGTATGAGATAGTCTAATTCGAGTATTATTCTTTTGATATTGTTTTGACTGCTAGCATCTAGGTTCATTAATGGCAATTGGTTGAGCATTTTATCAAGATCATTAATATTATTATCAATAAAACCATAGGTTATAATACTATCAGATTTAACAATTAATACAAACTTATTATCCGCAGTGATTCCGTTTTCTGTGATGATAAAATCAGCGTAGGGATAATTGTGTGAGTTAATGAATGATCTTGCCCTTGTATTGTATGACTCAATAGATTCTTTGTTCATACATACACCATTACACACACCCATTTTATGCTTGCTGCAAGCGCTGGCACTGGCTTCTAAGCCTAAGTACTTAGCACAAAGTTTGTGTTTTATAAGTTGGCGATAAAGGTGGGACTTGGCTTCTTGTCTGGAAGCAAATGAGGCAAGTGAATGACTATGGTCTTGTATGGGTTTTATACTTGTGGTCAGTATGCCTAATTTGTTAATACTACTGTATATAGCGTATTTGGACTGCTTAATGATGCGCTTATTAAAGCGCGGTCTATACTGTTCTAATAACTGGTTTTCTCTTATCCTAGAATAAAGCTCATTGCCACAAACTTCGAATTCTATATCTTGAATTCTTTGGAGCATTTCCTTGCGTTGCTGACTTATAGGTGTAAAACTCAGTTGCTGGATAATCTTGTTTTGCAGGTCTGAACTATTATCCGCATACAGTATTTGATTTTTATCATCGAGGTAATAATATACACCAAAGCTAGGCGGGATTGTTTTTAGTTTTTCTTCGGGTATTTTAATAAGCATATCGGATGGCAAGAATCCGTTTTGTGCGAGTATGTTTATTTGTTCTAAGCTAGCTTTTTTTACTAGGTGTTCGAAAAGGTAGTAGGTTGCTTGCGTATCATCTAGTGCCCTGTGTTTTTTGAGTAAGGGGATGCCCAAATATTTACATAAGTCGGCTAGATTAAATAGCTTAGCCTCAGGTATATACTTTCTCGAAAGTTGCACAGTGCACAGTTTTTTGTTGTGAAATTCGATGTTGCATTGTCTAAATGATTGCCTCAATAGATTATAATCGAATTGGATATTATGGGCTACTACTATGTTGTCGCCTATGAATGATTTCAGGTTATTAGCTATGGATTCAAATTTAGGTTCATGGTCTAGCATACTGTTTTTAATACCAGTAAGATTCTGGATAAATGGAGGAATCTCGACACCCGGATTGATGAGTGTGTGGTATCGGTCTATTTCTTTTTGGCCATCAAAATTTATAACGGCTATTTCCATTATATGGTCAAATCGAGGTCGCCCACCTGTAGCTTCTATATCGAGTATTGAAAACAAGGGGTAAAGATAATTTATTTCCAATAATACCATCTAGAATGGCTGCTAAATCTCTAATCTCTGGCTTCTAAAACACATTGAGATTCTAAAAATATTTCACTATTAGTGGGATTGTTATCGAAACTTAGAGAAGAGGTGAAATTATAGTACCATTGCCCTGGTTACTTATCTTATAACTCAGACACTAGACTCTGGACAATGGACTCTAGACTTTAACTAGTTACTTCAACCAGCTTCAGTATCGTAAATCGTAAATCGCTTTAATTAGACTCTATACACTAGATAATGGACACTTGACTGAAATCTCTTGTGGTAAAAACTCAGTATCGTAAATCG
>CAYZQX010000552.1:0-2173 GCA_964480615.1 uncultured Chitinophagales bacterium
CAATTAAAACAGCGCTGTGCCTCTTTAAATGCCGACTGTATATCGAATCCCAGTTCTACTTCTTTTTTGCGATCACGCAGGGTAATCTGCTTATCTGCTTGTGGTACGATGTATCGGTTATCCATTACCACAGAGCTATCATAACTCCATTCGTGAATGCCCATTTTAGTACTGAACATTTTTACATAAGGTGCAGGTCGCTTATTAACATCTTCCCCCTTGCAAAAGAGATCAATAGAGATGGCTGCTTGGTGTCCTTGTGCTACTGCTGTAATGACATTTTTAGGACCAAGTGCAGCGTCCCCACCAAAAAATATTCCTGGGAGGGTGCTAGCAAATGTAGTAATATCCACTACAGGCATACCCCATTTGTCAAACTCGATACCAAGGTCTTTTTCGATCCACTCAAATTTATTTTCTTGACCTATGGCAATGATTACATCATCAGCGGGGATAAAGACATCGGGCTCTCCTGTACTCACCATTTTTCGTTTACCATTAGCATCATATTCGGCTTTCATTTTTTCGAAATACATGCCTTTTAGTATGCCATTTTCCGCTACAAATCGCTTAGGCACATGGTTTTCAATAATGGGTATGTCCTCGTGCATGGCATCTTCGATCTCCCAAGGCGATGCTTTCATCTCTTTAAATGGGCTTCTTACCACCACCTGAACCTCCTCACCGCCTAAGCGGCGCGAAGTCCTACAGCAGTCCATTGCAGTATTGCCACCTCCCAGTACGATCACACGCTTACCAATGTGATGTATGTGGTCAAAGGCAACATTTGCAAGCCATTCGATACCTATATGAATATGATCCTTAGCATCCCAACGCCCTTCTATATCCGTAAGGTCTTTGCCACGTGGTGCGCCTGTCCCTACAAATATGGCATCATAACCATTTTGAATCAACTCATTCATACTTTGAATGTAGGTGTTAAAATGCTGTATTAGGCCCATATCCACAATTAAGTTAACCTCGAAATCGAGCACTTCAGCAGGCAAGCGGAAGGAAGGAATTTGGCTTCTCATCATCCCACCTCCCTTGTGTTGATTATCAAATATATGGATTTCATAACCCAATGGTGCAAGATCACGTGCTACACTGAGCGAAGCAGGGCCTGCGCCTATTAGTGCTATTTTCTTGCCATTCTTTACGGAAGGAATATCGGGTAGTAAATGGGTAATATCTTCTTTATTATCAGCAGCAACGCGTTTTAAACGGCATATCGCCACAGGCTGCTCCTCTACCCTGCCTCGCCTACAAGCAGGCTCACAAGGTCTATCGCAAGTGCGACCCAATACACCAGGGAATACATTAGACTCCCAATTGACCATATAGGCCTCGGTATATTTACCCGCAGCAATGAGCCTTATGTATTCAGGCACTGGTGTATGCGCTGGACAGGCATACTGACAATCTACTACTTTATGAAAATACGATGGGTCCGTGGTATCAGTTGGCTTCATAGATATTGTTTATAGATTAATGACAATTTTGCTTGACCTGGTCTTCACGCTATTATAGCGAAAATAAGTTCTCCACCTTATTGCCTATGGCAGCAAGACGCTTATTTAAAAAAATAATAATAACTACTGGCTAACCCCAATATAAACACAAGCTTTCACTCGTGCTAACCATTTCTAATTCCAACCTAAAAGAACAATACCAATTGATAAAACCTAGTTTCCCTCTACAAGTTGTAAACAACTACAAGAGCAAAAAGATCAATAATGATTCGCCAAATAATTATCAGCATAAAGACCCCTCAATAAAAGTCAAGCCCAAAAATATGGAATTATTACATACCACAATAGTTTTATGCATTATTTATTTTTAAGACTTAAATTGTACTAATTTTTAATGATTACTGCTGTGATCCTTTCTTGTATTTATGTGCCTCAATAGCCCTAATTGCAGACAAGATTGTAATTCTATATCCATCCATTATGTAAATCCTCTAAAGCAAATTGCGGTCAAAATTCATCGGCCCATTATCACCTAAATAGGATTATTCAATGATTGATAAAAAACTGTTTGGGTTAGTAAGTTTTAGTTGCTTAAACTTTAGTTATGTGCGAGAACTATTTTTATGGCGATGCCTAAGGCCCGGGTTATACAGGGCTTTCTGATTTTATTAGTTTTTCAAAGGCCATCAGAATCTTCGCAA
>CAYZQX010000553.1:0-2163 GCA_964480615.1 uncultured Chitinophagales bacterium
TTTCAGTAGCTTGAGATTAATAAAGCCGAAAGCCCGCCACCACAGTACCGTAGCGAAGCGAAGCCCCACATAGCCCGGGCCGGAGGCATCGCCACAATAGCATCGTTTTGCCTAAGCCCTAATTATTAGTTGAACTGCTTACCGTACGTTGTTCTATGCGTTTCTCATAATCCTTGCCCAAGAATATTCTCTTTACAAAAATACCTGGTACATGAATTTGATCGGGATCTAAACTGCCTACTGATACAATTTCTTCGGCCTCTACAATGGTTATTTTGCCAGCGGTAGCCATCACGGAGTTAAAATTTCGGGCAGTATATCGAAACACTAAGTTGCCCAGCACATCCGCTTTCCAGGCCTTAATAATTGCAAAATCAGCCTTTAGCCACTTTTCCATAATGTATTTTTTTCCATCTAGTTCTAATACATCTTTGCCTTGTGCGACCTCAGTTCCATAACCTGTAGCTGTATAAAAAGCAGGAATACCTGCTCCTCCACATCTAATACGCTCGGCTAAAGTGCCCTGTGGTACAAGATCAACCTCTAGCTCACCTGCTAAGAGTTGTCTTTCGAATTCGGCATTTTCTCCCACATAGGATGAGATCATTTTTTTGATCTGGCGGGTTTTTAATAATAATCCCAGCCCAAAATCATCAACACCAGCATTGTTAGAAATGCAAGTGAGATTTTTTGTACCCTTGCGAATTAATGCATTGATAGAGTTTTCAGGAATGCCACACAGTCCAAAACCACCTAGCATAATGGTTGCCCCATCATTGATGTCATTTATTGCTTCATCCGCTCCTGCTACTAGTTTATTCATAACTATTTTTTGGTGCAATTTACCAATATTATTCTTTCTACTTTCTTATGTAAGTGAGAAAAGATGCGAAAAAAAATTAAAATTGTAATTCTATTACGGCTAAGCGACTCCTATTGGCAAACCAAAGGTTGTAATCAAGATTATTGACTACACCACTGCCATTTCCATCCCAACTAATATATTGATTAACCAGTGAATTGTTGCTGATCCACAAGTTATAATCTAAAGAGTTTATAACCCCATTTCCGTTATAATCTCCACCTATTAATGCATAATGTGATCCCACTTGATAGAGTTGTTGTATGCCATAGGCTTGTGTAGGAGCTATTGTAAAGTCATAAGGATCAGCGTTAGGGAGGGAGACTGGAGCATTGCTCATAACTGCTAAGTGGTTACGATGTATGATTGTAATGTAATAGTCGCTGGGCATTATAGAATCAAAATATACACCTATAGAACCATCTAAGGCCATTAGTTCCCCTGTACAACTTACAAAACCAGCTTTTTGGGCCATTACAAGGTTGCGATCACTTGCTGATCTCAATTGCACAAGTATCCAATCCACGGCATCAGTAGGAATCGCAGTTACTGATTCACTGCCCAAATAATTATGAGGAGCAAGATTGTAGGGTTGTGACAAGGGTATTAGGCCAGCATTATTTAATGATTTTTGCATCATACAACCATTAGATTCTTGATAATAGCCCTGGAGAATAAATGTGGAACGAACTAAAACACCTGGTTGCTGACAATCTTCGACTGTTACTAGGGTATTCCCTGTATTAGCGCAAAAACCTGCATCAGGTATAAAGGATAAATTATGCACTCCTAATCCTGCAATGGAAGGATAAAAGGTATTATCAATTAAACTTGAGGCATTCCAGTCTCCTGATACACCATTAATTGAAACAGGTAAATCTATTGGCGAATCAGTTAGGCAGAATTGATTGTCGCTTAATGCATTATTCAAATTTATAGGCTGATCAACTACAACGGTCATAGTGGTAGCCGTGGCGCAAGAGCCAGTAGCGGGTGTAAATGTGTAGGTGGTCGTTGTATTGTTATTGATAGCAGGCGACCAAGAACCAGTGATATTGTTATTGGAAACAGTAGGCAAGGAGAAAGATCCTCCACTGCATATCGGGCTTACTTGCGTGAATGTAGGAGTGACATTGTTATTGACTACAACGGTCATGGTAGTAGCCGTGGCACAAGAGCCAGTAGCGGGCGTAAATGTGTAGGTGGTCGTTGTATTGTTATTGATGGCAGGCGACCAAGAACCAGAGATATTGTTATTGGAAACAGAAGGCAATGAGAAAATTCCTCCGCTGCATATCGGG
>CAYZQX010000554.1:0-2093 GCA_964480615.1 uncultured Chitinophagales bacterium
AGCTTGCGAAGATTCTGATGGCCTTTAAAAAACTAATAAAATCAGAAAGCCCCGTATAGCCCGGGCCGCAGGCATCGCCATCACCCTATTTTTTATGTAGTTGCTCAACAAGATTTTATAGATCAACCATACGCCTTGTAATCAAAACTAAGTATGAAAGATCAACTCTTTCCCACTGTGCTAATTAATTCCTGTGCTATGGCGATGGCCGTTTTACTTGGGTTTTCACCGCTGAGCATCTTTGCAATTTCTTGTACGCGCTCATCCTTGGTGAGTGGACGCACATTAGATAATGTTCGGTTATTATCAGTGAGTTTATATACTAAAAAATGTTGTTCAGCACAAGCAGCTATTTGTGGTAAGTGTGTAATAATGATGAGCTGGTGATGCAATCCTATTTGCTTAATAACAGTAGCAGTTTTAAGGGCTGTCTCACCACTTATCCCGCTATCAATTTCATCCATAATCAGTGTAGGCAGATCAGTAGCTTTCGATAGTACCGCTTGGATGCATAACATAAGACGAGAAAGCTCACCACCTGATGCGACCTCTTGAACCTCAGCGAGATTTTTACCTTTATTAGCTGAGAACATTAGCTTTATTTCATCGTTCCCCATATCATTCATTTCTGATGGGGTAATGAGCACTTGGAACTGTGCATCTTTCATCGCCACACTGGGCAATAACTTATCCATTTGTTTTTCAATTAGTGTGGCAGCTTTCTTTCGATTCTCGTAGAGCATTGCTGCTATATCAGCGCATTTTTTTTCTAATATTGCGATTGATTTTTTTAGTGATTCAATCTGGTTGTCAAGGTCTTTTTGATCCAGGGATTTTTGACTTAAGCTCAGCTCTATGGCCTGTAACTCAGCAATGGATTGTACATTGTGTTTTTTACACAAGCGATAGATGGTATCAAGTCGAGCCCTGTATTGTTCCACCTTTTCAGGATCGATATTGACTAGCTCAGCTAATGATTCAGTTTCACTATCTATATCCTGTAGCTCGGTGAATATAGAGTCCAAGCGGGCAAGTAGTGGTGCGATAGACTTGTCATAACCAGCAGCCTTAGTATATAACTGTATCATCCTTCTGATGGTATATTGCAAGCCACCATGCTCGGCTTTTTGCAACTGATCGAGCTCATGAAATATGGATTTAAGCTCAGCGCTGTGATCGAGTTTTTTTAGTTCAGTTTCAATGGTTGTTTGCTCATCGGGATCGGTGAGATTGGTCTTTTCAAACTCATCTAGTTGGAATTGTACATAGTCAATTTCTTTTTGCCATTCAGTCTGAGCAGCTACCAGCTTGTTCAGTTCAGTTTTGGACTTAGACCAGCTTGTGTAGTCTGACTTGTAAGTAGCTAATAGGGATTCATTGCCCGCCACTGCATCCACAAATCTGTACTTAAAACTTCTTTGATGTAGAAACAATGTTTGGTGCTGTGCAATTAGATTTACGAGTCTAGAGCTGAATTCTTTTAGTATGGGCAGTGTAACGGGTGTATCATTAATAAATGCCCTAGAGCGGCCTCCTGGCAATATTTCGCGCCTTACCAAGCTCTCGGCTGCATAATCAATATCATTAATGACAAAAAACGGTTGGAAGTCAGTAGCCTTGAGATTGAAGAGTGCCTCAACTACACATTTTTTGTCCTCATGGAGCAAGGCATTGTTTTCCGCTCTCTGCCCCAGTATTAGTCCTAAAGCACCGAGTATAATAGACTTGCCTGCACCAGTTTCACCCGTTAATATGTTAATGCCTCGATCGAATCTTATGGAGAGTGATTCGATAAGGGCATAATTTGTAATATCTAGTTTTATGAGCATTTTGGATTGCAAAAATACAAAGTATAGGCAGAAAAGGTAAAAAATAAAATTAGCTGTATAGGGGGCGGAATTAAAAATAAGAAAGTCAGACTAAATTTTCAGTACAATTGCCTATTTTTAGAGCTGTAATTTTGTGTTCAGTGAATAAATTCCTCCGCAATAACCGCAATAGAAAGAGCTGAATAGGGGATGATTAACAAAGGTAATAATTAGGGCTTGCTAAATAACTCATAAGTATGCGATTATGGCGATGCCTAAAGGCCC
>CAYZQX010000555.1:0-2073 GCA_964480615.1 uncultured Chitinophagales bacterium
TGAATATTCGACCCTGGGAAATATCACAAATAATAATTATAATGGGAGTTTTACCCACACTCCTCCAAGTCAAAATTTTATAGGCAATGATACCATTTGTTATAGTGTAATGGATATATTTGGTCAGATCGCCACTAGTTATGCTATTATCACCTATGTACCTTATGATTGTAGTTTTAGCGCAACTGTTGATTTGAATGTTACTTGCGATATATTATGCCCTACAGGATTGGAATATGACTATGAAATTGTTATTACCATTCAGGAGGGTCATGCTTTAGCATATTATGATATAATTTTAGATCAAGGAAACGCTGTAACCGTAAATGCTGATCTATCAGGTACCTTGGTCTATACAATTGGCAATTTGCATGCACAAGGGTCGATAGGATATGATATAGAAATCAATCACTCTTTTCATGAGTGCAGTCAACATATCATACAAGATTCCTTTATCATTAACTGCAACTTGCCCGAGTTCGCCATTTCAGATGATTCTGAATGGCAGGTTGCGATATGTGCTGAACAAGATGTGCTACAGGTCTCATCACCGATGCTATGTAGTGCTAATGGTTGTGGCGAATCTGGTGCATTTATCATCACACGGAATCTTCCCAGCTATACTCAAAGTGAATTTATAACTTATAATAACAATGCCGACACTGTATATTATGTACCCAAGCAGGATTTTGATCTATTGGCGTTTGATATGGTGAATCCTTGTATGGAGGACTTTTATGGTGTGTTTGATATGAACTTATTAAGCGAAGACACGACGATTCATTGTTTTTTCATAGTTGATAACTATATGCAAAATGAGTTCATAGTCTATGGACATCAATCCATTAATCTCTATTCACAATTAAGCAATGATTGCCTTGTTGATTGTCCACAATTATCTGTTGGGTATGAAGTATTGTGCTCAAATAGTTGGGAAAATTATTGCATTACCACTAACACTAATTATGAACTGGTTCTCAATATTGCAGGCCTGCCATTTCAAAATTATATACTTAAAAAATTCCTTTCTAGTACTGACAGTTTGATCACCACCGATTCACTAGGGCTAGTCTCCTTACTAATTCCTTACCCCTTAGACTTGGAATCTAATATATACAATATTGCTATGCAAGGTTCCCCTAATTGCGCTGTTACTATAATGGTAGAACCTTACAATTGCTACAGCAGTCCATATTTTTCTGTGTATATGAATGAACCCATTGATCCCAATAATATTACTTGTGACCAATCTAGTTTGGCAATCCATTCTGATTATTTGTGTGCCAATCCATTTGACCTATCTCATTGTGGAGAAGATAACTATGGCTTTGCCATAATCGCCGACAAAGAAATCTCGGCTAGCTTTGACAGTATTATTGAATTCGATCCCATCAACACTTGTATGGGCGATAGTGGTTCGGTTTTTTCAACTAATGTATTGACAGAATTTCAGGAATTATTCATTGGTTTTGGAATATATGAAGAAGCATTGAATTTGTTTACCCCAATACAAATAGGCCTATTAAATATCGAAAATTGCACTGGTATAAATCCTGTATTAACTAATTCGATCAAAGTGTTTCCTAATCCTGTACACAAGGAGCTGCATATCGTCCTACCTAGCGAAGCCTTAACTCCAAGTACTATAAAACTACTCAATATGGATGGCAGCATAGTAATAAATGAGTCAATTAATACCTACCTAACGCTTAACACTACTCGATTAACTAATGGAATGTATTTCCTGCACATTATACAAGGGGAAAATGTATATATCCAAAAAATATCCATACAGCATTGATTACATAATCATTAAACCAATAATGCCAAAAGTTGATTATTCTAGAATTATAAAAAAAATGCGGATGTTTAATTTTAGCATTCAAAAATCTATATACTGTAAGTGTTAAAGTCAAAGTAATATACATAGATCATTTGTAGGGCATGCTATAAGTGTGCAGACTAGACAGAATAAAAAAAGTATTTAGGGCTTGCTAAATAACTTGGAAAGCTTTCAATAGAAAGGGTTGTAGTAATCATAAGTGCAAAGTATATGCGCACAATTTTATGGGT
>CAYZQX010000556.1:0-2068 GCA_964480615.1 uncultured Chitinophagales bacterium
GATTTTGGGCTACGTTTCCAAGTATATTGAGTTCTACATTGGCAGTTATGTTTGGCGATGGATTAGCTTCTACACCTATAAAAATGGACTGCATGTGATCAAAACCCATAAAGCTAGGATAAACAGGCTTATCCGGGTCTGCATCTTTCGGGGTACTTATGAGGTGGCCGCCAGTATTAAAAGTAGAGAACTCAGCTGTAAAACGGCTCAATCCTATTTTATTATTTTTTTCACTATCCATAGCTGCTTTATCCCCTCTAGCCTTTAATAAAAAATCCACTTGCTCCATTCCATTAAACTGCTTTTGTATAGTCATAGAATTATAATCCTTGGTATAAGGATTTATTTGATAAGCTTCTTGTAGTGCATAATAGGCAGATCTGGGATACAATTGATAATGCCCGTTTTCATCTTTTGCACCTTTGGCACAGATACCAAACCATTCTTCATTCATATTATTTTCGCCTTCTACATAGTCATTATAATATCCGCCATTAGACCAGGAGGCGTGACTATCGTGTATGTCTAAATTGCTGGTTTGTCCATACTTCCACCATCCATCGCTAAACTGAAAGGTAAAGCCGCCCAAAGAATTGCCTTCCTTGCCCAATCCTGCAGCATTTTCGTAAATCTCGCGCCAATTGCCCAATAAAAAATTGGCCTGCGATATTTGATCTTCTTCATTCGTAGTAGTATTAAATGCATCTGAGCCAAATTCTGTAAATAAGAGAGGCTTATTGATGTCTTTCCTAGCTTTGCTAAATGCATCAGTAAAGGAGATACCCCTGTACATATTTACTCCTAATATGTCTATATCCTTACACTTATCTGCTATGATAGAGAGGAAAAGCAGGTCGCCATTACATATCGCTACAGGATGTGCAGGGTCTATGGATTTTATAACTAATGTGGCTTCATTCATGAGAGTGTACATATACTGAGCTCTTACAGTCGCCTTTTGCTCTTCTACAGGTATATCTTCTGTTTCAGCACCATCCCAGAAAAGACCATAATTATTTTCATTGCCCAGCAGAAATAATAAAAGGCCGGGGGTATCCTTATAGAGTGTCACAAAATCAGTGATTTCTTTTAATAGCAGTTCTCTTACTTGCGGATCAGCATATTCGGTATTTGCTTTCCAAGTTCCGTCTATTGTGAGGCCATAGCGGCCAAACGAGTGATTGATCATCGTGTA
Organism: uncultured Chitinophagales bacterium; assembly: GCA_964480615.1. GTDB lineage: Bacteria > Bacteroidota > Bacteroidia > Chitinophagales > UBA2359 > CAYZQX01. Next base: position 1,196 of record CAYZQX010000556.1, read on the forward strand.
TATACCGTACTGTTCATACACATACTTTATCCATTTAGATGGCATACCAGCATATACCCTTATGGCGTTGGCACCCATATTTTTTACAAGCGACATTTCGCTGTCGAGCGCCTGCTTGATAAATGCATCGGATTCATTCCACAAACTATAAGAGTAATTAGTTCCTATAGGAAAATAATCCCAGTTCACCCCTTTCACCATCATCACTTCACCAGCTACAAGGAGCCGATATCCATCCCGCCCATTCTCTACTGACACTTTCTGTACTTGTGACTTAAGAGTGAAGGAAAATGATAAAACGCTCAATAATAATATAATTTGCTTCATAAAATTTTTGATTGATACACAATAGATTCGCACAACAAAGCTACCTATGTCACCACTTACTGATCAGAACAAACACATTTCGGATTCAGAACACAGGTAATCATTCATTTTTACTGTTTAAAAGGGCAAAACAAATAGTGCAATACTAAAATATGCCTTGCAAATATAAAATTTTTTATAGAAGCCTTAAGTAGTTAAATATTTAGTACAGAATTGGGGCGATGCCTTCGGCCCGTGCTATCCAGGACTTCGCTCCGCTACGGCCCGAAATCTTTATTTCGCTACACTTCATAAAGATTTCGGGCAGCCACATTCGTGGCTTCCTTACTATCACTATCGCGATTTTTATTGTATTGATGCCAAAAAATAAGATGGAATAAATAGTAAAAAATATTAAAATAATTGGTCGAAAATCAGGTTAAAATATTATGTGTGCCATAACAATATTTTCTATTGGTAACAAGAATCTGCGCTTGCGCTTGATTTTTCGTTTTTACTCCTCGTTACTTGCTAAATAGTCTATTTTCAATGGCAAGCAAGAATCTT
>CAYZQX010000557.1:0-2065 GCA_964480615.1 uncultured Chitinophagales bacterium
TTGATAGGTTTGTTTTCAGGCAATAAGATTAGCCCCTTATCAGCCGCTCAATATATTGCTGGAAAGGATGTTTTCTTGGTAACCAATACTCCTTTTCACTTACTCTATTCGATATACAAACCCAAGCCTGAGCTTCTTAGAAAAAAATATTACTCTGATCCTGAGCTCGCGCAATTGTATCCTGTTCACAAAGTGTGTAATGGATTATCTTCGATTAATGATACGCAGCCCAATATCCTAATTTTTATGATGGAAAGTGTCAGTGGCGAGTATGTCAATGATCCTATTACTAGAAAACGCTATTTGCCTTTTATAGATTCACTGATGCAGCACAGTCTGGTGTATGACCGTGCCTATGCGAATGGGTTAACATCGGTAATGGGATTTAATGCCATATTAGGAGGGATTCCTGCATGGATGCCTGTCGAATTTCCTATTTCTTATTATGCACACAATCGCTATAAAGGACTAGGAACCTATATGCAAGAGATGGGCTATACTACTTGGTTTTACAATGGTGGTAATGATCAAGGTTTTGGATTTGAAAAGTCTGCTAATCTATATGGTATTACCAATTATTATGATATGAATGACTATCCCATCGCTGAACATTTCGACGGTGCTTATGGTATCTACGACCACTATTTTTTGCCTTGGGCTGCGAATAAATTGACTGCAATTAATGGCCATTTTCTTTCAGTGATTTTCAATGTGAGTACTCATTTTCCATTTAAACAATTACCTGCTGATTTTTATATACCCACTACTGATTTGCAGGATGAGTTAGATGCTGGTAATGCACTTAGGTACTATGATGAATCGCTGCGTATGACGTTTGAAGTCTTAAAGCAATCAAGTAGTTATGAGCATACAATCTTTTTGTTTGTGGCTGATCATTTTTCAAGATCTACTAAGCTGAAAAATCAATCGGCACTGGGGATATATGAAATACCTTTTTTTATATACAGTCCTACCCTTAAATTAAATCAATATGAAAAATGTAGTGATTATATCGCTGAGCAAATAGATATATTGCCTACTGTATTAGGGCTTGTGGGCTATAAAGGAAACTGTTTTAGTTTTGGAAAAAATATTATAGATACAATCCGTGAAGATAACGCTCGTAATGGTTATGCAATGCAAAATTTTGGGTCGGTGTATCAGCTTACTGATGGCGAATATTTTTTGCGTTATGATGGTGTGATGGATAGTACAATCGCTTTGTATAATCAAGTAACTGATCCTGAATTAAAGATAAATATTGCTGAGCTTGAACCTATAAAGAAGACAGAATTAGAACTGCAATTGCGTGCACGCATTCAACAGTTTAATAACAGTATGATTGATAATAAGATGCATTAGTTAGAAATTATCTTGTGCGATAATGGGATGTAATGAATAGACTCTTGAAACAAGATGCTGGATAATGGACACTAGAGAACAGACACTGGATACTGGATAAAGGACACTAGACTCAGAGCAGTTTTTGAATCAAACATCAATATAATAAATCCAAAATTGTTTCATAGAAATTCGACACTAGATATTGGAGGCTAGACTAAAATCTCTTGTGATAAAAATTCAGTGTCGTAAATCGGGAATCGTAAATCGGTTTAACTAGACACTGGACACTGGATAAAGGACACTAGACTTTATGTAGTAACTGCCACAAACGTCATGATCGTAAATCAATTAATAGATTAATTGTAGTTGCTTCAACTAGATTCAATGTCATAAATCGAAAATCGGGAATCGTAAATCGCGTTAGCCTATCAGGATCGTAAATTGGAATTCGTGAATCTTATTTATAGACACTAGACTTTAGATAATCGACGCTTGGCTAAACAAGATATTCTTCGTGGTTTAATTTTTTATATTTTTGGCGATGCCTTACAGGCCCGGGCTGCTCCAGGCTACACTGCGTTTCGGTCTTATTCACTGACTCTTTTTTTGTTACTTTATATATAAACTACTTTCTATAACAACACAACTCACCTAAGAGATCAGTGTTGAGAGTCAGTGAATAAGACTAAACCATTCCGCATCCCTATCGTTGTGCCACGAA
>CAYZQX010000558.1:0-2030 GCA_964480615.1 uncultured Chitinophagales bacterium
TGGCCAGCTAATATCATCAGTACGGAGAGACTTTACATTTGTAATTGTAAATACTAACAGTATTAATGCTGAACTTACTAATGGAATCCTCAATCCCGATGGCAGTATAGATTTGTATGAATGTAATGACCTAGAAGTTGAATTCAACAATTCAAGTGTAGGGGCTGATAGTTTTCACTGGGACTTTGGTGACCCAGGATCAGCTCAAAATACCTCCACTGAAACTTCTCCCACACATCTATACAGCGCTGAAGGAGACTATGAAGTAGAATTGATAGCCTATTCAGGAATATGTAATGACACTGCGATTATTAACCTTCATATACAATCGGGCTTTGAATCGGAGTTCAATGTGGTGGCTGACTGCCCAGGACTTCCAGCACAATTTAATGATCTAACCACAACCAATCTTGGTACTATATTAACTTGGCAATGGATCGTAGAAGGTGACACCATTACTGGTCAAAATCCCACTTATACATTTCAAAATTCTGGAACACAAAATATTACACTTATTGCCACTACTAACAATGGTTGTGAGTTAACCTCCAGCCAAACTATAGAGTTATCAGGAGGCCCCACTATAGACTTAGCTACTGAAGCATTAATATGCGACAACGAACCTTATATCTTAAATCCAATAGTGAGCAATAATGCTGTAGATTTCAGTTGGTTGCCAATTACAAATCTAAGTAACCCCAATGTAATTAACCCTACAGTTAACTTGAGTGAAACTACAACTTATACACTAACAGCCACTGATGCTTCAGGCTGTGTAGGTACGGCATCCATCGAATTGAACTATGGTGGCGACATCCCATTTTCTTTGGCAGATTACGCTATATGTGCGAATCAAGATACCACACTAGCGCTTAGCAATATTACTGAAATAAATTGGTCACCAACTGTTGGAATTGATGATCCACAAAGCTTTACCCCTACCCTATCACCAAGTGAAACAACCACTTATATTGTTAGCTATAGCAATGCTTGTATCGCCATTACCGACACCTTTACAGTAACTATATTTTCTGATGGAGTAATAAATGCTGGGGATGATGAATTTATATTTGCTGGGGAGTCCGTACAACTAAATGGCACTGCTAATGCTCCATTTCACTGGGAACCCGCTACTGGATTAAGCGACCCATCTATACTCAATCCCATTGCTTCACCAGTAAGTACTACCACCTATACTCTTATGAGCGGTGATACAAGTGGCTGTATAAGCAATGATGAAGTTACAGTTACGGTAGATAATTCAGCTTCCATATTAGCACCATCCGCATTCTCTCCAAATGGTGATGGCGTAAATGATAAATTTAGAGTATTTACTAATGGTATCGACAAATTAATCCGTATGGAAATATATGATCGTTGGGGGAAAGTTGTGTATAGTACCTCCGACATAGCTGGAGAGTGGAATGGCATACACAAGTCAGAACTCTGTGATGTTGGGGTCTATGTTTTCGTTATTGTTGCGATTGACTATCTCGGCAATGAAGTTATAAAAAAAGGAAACCTAACCATTGTACATTAAACAAAAACAGATTAGCATACTGCAAATCTCTATTGGGCTGCTAAGGAATTATTCTCTACAAATAAAACATACTTGCTAAGCAGTGAAATTGCAATACAATGATCAGCCGATGGCAAATCGAATCGAATGAGTATAGCTATTTTATGGAAGAAAAGATAGTTTTTATACCCAACTTTATGTAGCTGAGGCGGAAATACTAGACGAAAAAACTAAGCGCTATTAGGCAGGGTCTGCTAAAAAACCTTAAAGCCATTAAGACTGTGTGTTTGCGACAATATTCTGATTTTTTTACTACACGGAAATTTCTTTTGTTTAGTCAAAAAACTAGCATAATAGAAATAAAATATCTCCTCCTACCTGTTGTTCTTTCTAGTCGTATTCGCGATAGGGATGCGGAATGGTTTAGTCTTATTCGCTGACTCCCATCACTGATGTGTTAGGTAAACTGAGTTGTTATAAACAGCGGATTATATGTAGAAATAAATAAGGA
>CAYZQX010000559.1:0-1995 GCA_964480615.1 uncultured Chitinophagales bacterium
TGGCCGCTGTTGCCGTCACCATCTCCGGCTGTCCATCCGAATCGAAGGTGATGGGCAGTACAAAGGTCTCCATACCTGATCCATCCGCAAACACTGTCTGGCCATTGATGATAATGCCTTCGCCGCCGGCTATGCCGCTATAAGTTACTGATACCTGCATCACATATTTATTCGTAGCCGGATCGCAACCCGCGGTGGTGGGGCCTGCGGCAGTAATGGTGAGGAAGCAGGAAGAGGTACAGCTCGCCGGCGCATTATAGGCATCTACCAACGTATTAGTACAAGCCACATCGCCCACAAAAGTAGCCGATACATCTATACCCATAGTACCGTTGGCAGCTAAGCCTGTTACGGTATAGGTATCGGGGCTGGTGCCGTCGGGAGTGAAGGTATAATCTGTACCGCCTACATTGATAGTAATATCTCCCGTAGGTTGGTTGGCGTAGGTTACCTCTACGGCGAGGTTGTAGGTGTTGGTGGCGGGGTCGCAGGCCGTGGGGGTGGCACTGGTGACGGTGAGGGTGCAGGGTACAATATTACAATTTGTGAGGGTAATAACAATAGAGGCATTCGCCGAACAAGTAGCATCGTTAGAACAGCAAGGTGTAATCTTACATAAAGTATATTCAAAAATATATGTCCCATCCGAAATACCTATAGGGGGACAGAACTCCACTAACCCTAATACTTGGTCTAAAATATTATAAGTCCACCCCAGGGGTGCGAGTAAAATGGTAACATCGTATAATCCCATTTGAGTATCCATATCTTCATCATTTGCCTTTAGTGCAAGTGAGTAACATGTCGGTAAGATGCACGAAGTATCAGTTATATAATCATCATTGACTAAGGGAGGCCGCGGCACCAAACAATCAAAAGCTTCTAAATCTACAGTACTCGAGGTTACTTCGTCCGCTGGAGTTAATAATCCTGTCTGTTGATTAACCAAATAAGTATTTTCTGAGTCCGAGCTCATTAACTCACAACAAGAATTGAAAGATAAGCCATCTGCACTTCCACCAGCTCCCCCTACAGTTTCCAATTCAACAATCCAATTTGAGGTCATTGTAAGAGGGTCCCATGTAATAATATGATCTGACACTCCATTATTTACAGATCCAGACATATAGAATGTTCCATTACAAGGGTTTAATGCGACATCTTCTGCAACCCAATCAGCCATATCAAAGCCTAATGGTGCGTTTTCTGGGGTTAGAATAGTTTGACATTCATATGCCATACCTGTTTGCTTATTCATTTTGCATATCTGATCACCGCTGTGGATATAAATGGTTCCTGTTTTTAAATCCAAGGCTGCGCCTTCTACCGCAGTAAGTTCACCGCCATAACTACCAATAGCAGTTGCCGAGCAAGTACCACTACTCTCGACGTATACCCACACTTGAGTATGATTAAATAAGAAGATAGAATCTCCCTTAACTACCATCGCATCAATTTCAGGTATGGCGGCCATAATGTTACAAACATGAGTCCATGTTCCTCCTATATTTTTATAAAAGGGAAATCCAGGATTAGGATCATCTGGATTTTCATGCAAGGCATAACAAGCTAGTGGAATACAGCCACCTGACTGGGCATTAGCCGTAATACCAAATAGCAACATAACCATAAAAAAGATCACTGAAATCCAAATTGTAGTGCCTTTGACCTTCGATTTACTCCTTTGGTCTCGGTTTCCACTACTAGCGGAAGTTTTGTAATTAATTCTTTTCATTTTTAAAAATATTTTTTAATATGATCAATTCATCACAACAAATAGGATTTTAGACTCTCGTCATCCCAGCGTTGCAAACTAAACCTTACAATAATTGTACCGAAATCGAAATGATCTTACGAATTCGATGTCAATCCATTTAAAATCTGATTTTAATGACAAAAGATGTCAGAAAGTTAATAATATTGACTAACCAGATACAAAATTTATAGTAGTCTACAATAAATTACAAATCCTAAATTGGTAAAATAAAATTAGTG
>CAYZQX010000560.1:0-1981 GCA_964480615.1 uncultured Chitinophagales bacterium
AATAAATATTTTCTCTCACTTAATTTTTCAACTTTTTATATATATTGGAACAAAATTTGAATCAATTTGTTTTAATTTTGAAGGCTAGGCAAATTATGTTATTGGATGAACATTCATCTGTATCAATACTGTCTTACTTAGCCCTAAACACTTATGAATGCTCTAATAATTCATTACGGTATCTTATGGTCACAAGGCAGTTGTTACACAAGGTATTCATTCTGATTCAATAGCAGCATTACCGCTATAACATTATGAAAGGATAATAATCAATCATTTTAAATATAAAAAGGAGCATAAAAACATGTCAGAAGAAAAAATATTAGGCATAGGTACTACGATCGATCATCCACACTATGGCAAAGGGGTGATCGTAGAGATCAATCTTGGAACCTATACGGTATGGACAAAGAGAAGGGGTGATGTAGAAATATCTCACCGCGATGATCGTATAAAGCTCGTGGAAGAAGTAGCAGATACAGCAGAAAGACTTACACTTGCAGAAGTTGAAAATGCACTAAAAGGGGTATTGCGCCAGTGGGCTGACATTACTGAAATAGTGCCAATCGCTGAAAAGTGGAAAGGAGGCAAGCTCATACTACAACCTGGAAAAGAAGGACTTAAAAATGTAGAATTGACTATTGATGCATTGTTTCACAAGATCGTGATGACCAGGGATAGACTGCGGGTTATGGAACAAAAAGTGAATGCTTCAAAACTCGATGAAGATGAAAAAATTGCATTACAGCAATACATCACAAGGATCTATGGATCCCTGACTTCTTTTAATGTTTTATTTTCCGAAGAAGAGCATAAATTTAAAGGTACTGGAGGGGGTGAATAATTGAAGATGGAATCCACTAATAAAATATATTTTATTCCAGGTCTCGCTACAGATACTCGAATATATGAACAGTATGTGTTCCATGGATATGAGATGGTCTATCTCAATTTTATAGCACATAACCCAAAGGAAACAATCAGAGAATATGCATTGAGACTTGCCAATCACTACGCGGTAATTCCCAATCAAATTATCATAGGCACATCACTTGGGGGCATCCTAGGTGTAGAGATTGCTAACCACCTACCTATGAATCAAGTTCATATCATTAGCAGCCTCAAGGGGAAAGAAGAATTGACAAGCTGGTATCGCATAGGAAAATATTTCCCCATATATAAATGGATTCCCAACTCATTATTTAAAAAGCTCATAATTAGCAATACTCGGGTTCTAAAGAAATTAGATCACAAGTACTTTCAAAACTTTAGCGAGATGGTGCATAATGCAAACCCAGCATTTATTAAATGGGCTGTGGACGCTGTATTGCGCTGGGACAATGAACAGGTGCCACAAGGACTTATCCATTATCACGGCACGAGTGATCGGCTATTCAATATCAATCATATAAAAACGCATAAAGCTATACCAAGAGGCAGCCATTTCATGCTAGTTACCCATAGAGACATACTTCACCATCATATACAAAATGCCTTACCATCGCTTGCGTAATTTTACCCTCAAAGAATTGGCATTGTATAATGGCCATGACAAGGAGAAGATATACATTGCCTATAATGGATTGGTGTATGATGTAACGCATAGCCGATTGTGGCATACTGGAAAACATTATGAACATTGGTCAGGGCAAGATCTTACCGAAGAATTGAGGGATGCACCACATACTGAAAAAGTATTTGAAAGGATGGAAATAGTAGGTGTGCTTTTAACTGACAAAATGGATTAAAAAAACCTTACCATTAGCAGTCTTAGAATGCCAAATTACCTCACAAAATTTCCGCAAACACTAGCGACAAATAACCGACAACTCCTTCATCATTCATGTACTCAGCTTGTGTTACATATAAGGGTCATCCATTATCCAAAAATTTAGTGATCGAATAAAAATTTGATTAATTAGGGATTGCTCAATAACTGCAATATCTTTTATACTAAACGATAATGGAATATGCAAGTGCA
>CAYZQX010000561.1:0-1956 GCA_964480615.1 uncultured Chitinophagales bacterium
CGGGCTGCTCCAGGCTACACTGCGTTTCGGTCTTATTCACTGACTCCTTATTTATTTCTCTATACATAACCCAATGTTTACAATGACACAGTTTCCCTAAGACATCAGTGATGGGAGTCAGTGAATAAGACTAAACCATTCCGCATCCCTATCGCGAATACAATTTTAGGGATTATAAAAAAGGAACAACATTTTATATTTGTGATACAATCTTTTTTGGTTAAATAATAGAAATTTACGCATAGTAAGAAAGGATAATTTTCTCGCTAGCACACTGCCTCAAGGGCTTCCAAGTTATTTAACTTGCCCTAAATATTCTCGTATCTATTTGTGTGTTTTTTGATAAAAACTCCTCAATCCGCTGTTCTAGTTGATATTTTCGCTTTTGATCTTCCTCGCTATTAGGGAATAGACTTCTATGACTTAATTGCGTTTTTAGTTCTCCTATTTGTTGTGCAATTTCTAAAGTAGGTTGGCTAAAATAAGTATAGGAAAATTTTCCCCATATATAGCGTATGGCTTGCTCGGTAGGATGTAACATGTCCTCATTGTAAAAACGATAATCGCGCAATTCATCCATCAATAACTCATAGGCTGGAAAATAAGTGATTTGCGTGTAGCGATTTTCGAGCTCATACATAGCAGTCCGCAATATGGATTTCGAAATGGTATTAGGTACTGCTCCGTCTCTTAAATGTCTTATGGGACTGAGTGTAAAGAGTATGTGTAATTGCGGATTTTGGGCCAATAGATTGTCTAGCAAGGGGATGTATTCATCAAGAATTTCATCGGTGGATAATATTCGTTTAGTAAATTTTTGAGCAGGAATTTTGTGACAATTTGCAACGATCCGATCTTGTTCATTGTATTCATATATTACTGCAGTACCCCAAGTAATAATGAGCACATCGGTCTTCTGCCAAAACTGGTTGGCCTTGTTGATTCCCCAGTTAATTTTATTAAGCCCTGCTTCAGAATCTGCGTTATTAAAACTGCCATGGTGATCTAAGCTATGGTATAATCCATTGAAAAAGATGAGGTCTTCAATAGTATATATTTTGTGATTGATAATTTGTTTTATACACTGTGAGATGCTGATAGGGTTATATATAATTCCATAGGGATTTTGATGCAGTTTAAATCCATAGTATTTCATATAGTTTCCTATATTATCGGCGAAACAAGATCCGATACCCATTATTCTATTAAAATGTGAAATCTGTTGGTTAGCGGGCGTAATATCTACGATGGTTTGAAGTTTCATCTCAGGATTGATGTTAAAATTAGTGGACAAAATAGCGATTATAATTAATATGCCATACTGCTCCTACTTAATGTTATAATTATTTGGGGTTATAGTTGCTAATTATAGTTTTAAAGATGCTGATATTTTGTGTGTAATTAATTGTATTGTCCCTATTTTATTTTTAAGGGACAAGAAGAAAAAGGATGTTGCTAGGATTGATTCGCTGCTATCCTATAATTTCCCGAAACACGCATAGGCTGCTAGTTTTAGTCCTTGGGTCTGCCGCTTTGCAAGCTTGGTTCCTGAATATATTTAGCTTTATTTTTTGCCTAGAAAATATTTAGTAATAATTTGAATGGATTGGCATTTTTAGTACACATATTGCGTTTTGTTTTATTGTGAAAACATCAAGAAATTATCATCAAAACCTCACCTATTTATAGGCTAATCCCTTGTAGTATTCCTTATTTTATTTTGATTCAATAGGGTGGTTATTTTGTCATTTAATTTCTTTTATACGTTTTGAATAGTACTAGATATTTGTTGTAGTAAGCCATTCTGTCAATATCTTTTGTTTTGTATTTAGGGCTTGCTCAATAACTGCAAAATCTTTTACACTAAACGATTATAGAATATGTAAGTGAAATGGAAATACACAATAATTTCTGCTTTTTTGCTAAAAAGCTTGCATCATAAATAAGAAATGTCTT
>CAYZQX010000562.1:0-1907 GCA_964480615.1 uncultured Chitinophagales bacterium
AATACCATAAACTATTGATTTTCAATGATTTAATTTGACATCTATTGTCTATTTTGGGCAATAAGTGCAGATGCGTTTTCCATCCGGTGATAAAAAATGTGGTTATTGTCCATAATTTTTCATAAATATCCTCTGAGCTGCGCTTTCGTCCTGGGGAATTGATTAGAGTAAAATATGAGTATTTAGGGCTTGCTAAAAAACTCATAAGTAAATGATTTTGAGGATGCCTACGACCCGGGTTACTTGCGACTTTATATTTGTTATAGGCAGCAAGAATCAGCGCTACGGCATGATTGATTGTGACATGATAAAATTTTTTATTGGTAAGAATAATCAGCCCTATCGCTTGATTTTCTGCTACAAGTACTCGCTGTGGGCTTACTTGCGAATTTAATATTTTTCTAATGGCGACAAGAACCAGCGCTATTGCTTGGTTGAATGCGACTATTCCTATGGCTAATACAACTAATGGGAGCACTGTGTAAGACCAAATATTTTATATTTATGATGTCATCTTTTTTTACTAAAACGAAGTAATTCTTGTACATTTCGTTTGCGCATGCATATTGTACAATCGTTTAAGGTAAAAGATTTCGGAGTTATTGAGCAAGATCTATTTATTGGTAGGCTTTCAGTACTAATCAGTTGCCACTGTTGCTGAATTTAAAATTTTTCATTAATGATTGTGGTTCAACTTTGCTTACTATGCTTAGAATACACGGTAAGCTACATTCAATTAATCTTGTTGACTATTCATGCAATAAAAATAATTTTTAACCATTTATAAATCCATACCCACCATTCATAAATTTTAATAATGCCTTTCTCCCACAAAATAGGTTTTGTCGCCACTATACAAAATATTATTACTATTAGTGAGAAATTAGATATATTTTTACACACAATGGTGATGTTTATCTTTTGTATTTTCATCATTGATCGTAGTTTTACCTCATTGTTGATATGGATTGCTAATTAATGGAATGGTAAGTAATTTTCGATCTTTATAATTGGTTAATCCAATTTTCCCCCATAATTTTTATTTATTAAAAGTTGCCTTATTATCATGAGTTTATTTAACAGTGATAGATAAAAGGCAACTCTTAATATTAGATGAGTAGCTGGCTATTATTTAATTAAAAACTTTTCACTTGGAAAGTTTCATTCTTTAGTGTGCCCGTTGATTAGGCAATAATTCCCCCGAGTGTATAATGGGCTTTTCCTTCATAAGGTTAAGCCCATATTTATATATATGAACCTCTACAATTATGAATTACATAATAATTGCACTACAACTAAGGTTTGCTTAAAATATCTTGATTTTTTTTGAGATAAAGTGTTTGTGCTTAAATTATCAGTTCTTACTGAACTTAAATTTCAACCATTTAAGCAAAAGTTTACATCAAAACATAATGATAGCTGTTATGTATTAGGATTAGCTATTTGCTTTTCGCAATGTGCCATAAGGATTGATGTTAATCAAGTGATAGAGAATGTTCTTGCTTCCGATAAATATAGCTCTATTACAAGCAACCAAGGTGGATAGAATATGTTTGCTACCTATCGTAAAAATAATTTAGCAAGAATTATCCCACAGCGAGCAACCAAGTGATCGTGCAGATTCTCATTACCATTAAAAAATAAAAATTCATAAACAATAAATTGATCGTATGAATTTTTGCTTGCCCTTGAAAACAAACTATTCAGCAAATAAAGAGGACTAAATTTAATCCAAGTGTTTGCATAGGTTTTTGCTACCAACCAATACTACTTAGGGCTTGCTAAATAACTCATAAGTTTGCGATTGTGGCGATGCCTGCGGCCCGGGCTATTATGGGCTACGCTAGCGCTACGGTATTCTAATCTGGGATACACAGCCACATACAGCCATCCCAGCTTAGAATACT
>CAYZQX010000563.1:0-1898 GCA_964480615.1 uncultured Chitinophagales bacterium
AGTTCCTGAAACAAGCATTAGTGTCGTAAATCGCTTGAACTAGACTCTGGACACTGGATAATGGACACTAGACTTAGTGCAGTTGCAATAACTAGACACTGGATGCTAGACGCTAGACTTAGTGCAGTTACTGCAACTAGCTTCAGTGTCATAAATCGAAAATCGTTAATCTTGAATCGTTAAAAAGCGATAGGGATAGAAAGGGTTTGTACTGGGCTGGCAGGTTCTCATAGCTAGTGGATTATCCGAATGTTTTACAACCTGCCAGTCCTGTACCGAAGCGTCAGCGTAGCCCTGTATAGCCCGGGCCGCAGGCATCGCCATAATCGCATACTTACGAGTTATTTAGCAAGACCTAATTATAGGACTAATACTCTGCAAATAAAAACAATTTTTTGAGAACATTTTTTTGACATACAATTTTATAAAATGAAAAACAAAAGCAAATAATAAAACCAATTACTTCTAAGTATTAATCCTATTGCTCAATAATTGTTTAACGCTATGAAACCATTCTTCTTTTAATATAGAAAACACAATTGAGCTTCGCCTCGTGGTAGGAGATAGATATAGATGATTGCGCAAGATACCTTCCTGCACACATCCTATACTTTTCATAGCAGCAATACTTCTTTCATTATGAATATCAGCTCGTAATTCAACTCTTTCAAATTCCATTTCTTCAAAAGCAAATTTTAGTAACAGAAATTTACAATTTTTATTGAGTCCTGTTCCTTGAAATTTCTTACCATACCAAGTATAACCCAATAACAAGGTGCGATGCTGTAATTGAATATCATAAAACCTTGTTGAGCCAGCATATTCATTATTCACAAGATCATACACTATAAAGGGATAATCTCTTTTTTCTCTTCTAGCCTCAACGGAATTTTGCATATAATTATTTAGTCCATCACCTGCAGCAGAAACCATTGAATATTTCCACAACTCAGGTTCTTGAATTGAAAAAGGAAATAAGTGTTTTTCATCATTTAATTCTAATGGCCTTAACAATACTTTATCGTTTTTCAACAGATAATTCTTTTCAAAATTAAAATTCATTTATATAAAAAATTTGTATGTAAAAATAATAATAATAAAAACATTTCAAATTATTTGTCTTTGGATAATATTATTAACTTTACAGGGTATATGTATATCATATTTGGAATTTATTAAAAAACGTATTTTTAATTATGAATAAAACCTTTTTTCAACTAATTTTTTTATTAATCACATTAGGAATTGGCTCTAAATTTCTTAATGCGCAGTGTGTCTCGGGCTCTGCTACTGGCAATGCAAATTTACAGTTCAATAGTGCTACTGGTGAGTATGGAATTGCCTGTGATCAAGGCAGTTTTACTGTTGCAGGGTCTTCGAGCTGGACTAGTTCATCGAATATAGTATGGACGGGCAGTGTGAGCGGCACTGGCAATCAAACTTTTTCACCAAGTTGCAGCAATCTGGGTCAGTTTAACTTTGTGCCCTGTATTCCAGCAGGTGTCAATGTAGGAGCTCAGAGTTTTCCTGTACCATCAGCTAATTTAAACATCCCTCCAGGAGGTACAAGTACGATACCTTTCGATGTAGCGGGAATATGTTGGCAACCAGGAGCTAGCTTTAGTGGTGGACTCCCTATCTCTATTAGTCCTAGTTCAGGAAATATCGTGATCATCGTAGATCAGCCTGATGGCAGCCAAATTAACTCTGGCGCATTGCCTGTAGGAACAGTTAATAGTTTATCGCCCGTTGACTTAGGATTGTTAGGGTTAAATACTGATCCCAATGGTCATTGGGATATAAACTTTCAAAACCCAAATGGAGCTGCGATGACCGTTACAATTGGCGCATTCAATATTAATCTAGCAGGCTTTACTACTGATGGTTTAGTATGTGGA
>CAYZQX010000564.1:0-1878 GCA_964480615.1 uncultured Chitinophagales bacterium
TCGCTAGAACCCATTACAATAAAAGATTTCAGAGTTATTTAGCAAGCCCTAATTATTAAAGCAACTGAAAGCCCGCCACCTCTGTACTAATCCCTTCAGAACTTATCGCATATTGACATCAAAAAAACAATTCAACTATCTGTAATGCCAAGAAAAATTACAACCCTACAATGAAAAATACTAGTGACTTATTGCACCTATCTCATCGGGATTGTGCTTGTGCTTAAAGAAGAAGAAAAAGAGTATAGCGATGACTAATGAATAACCTGCAAATAACAACCAGATACCATGCCAATCCATTGTCCTGCCATCAGCTGCCGTATAATAATTTTGCAATATAAAACCGCTGGACAAGCTTCCTATAATGGCACCAAATCCATTGGTCATCATCATAAATAATCCCTGTGCGCTTGAACGCATCTTGCTATCCGTATTAGTCTCCACAAATAGAGAACCCGATATATTAAAAAAGTCAAATGCCATTCCATATACTATACAGGATAATATAATCATCCATAAGCCACCTGCTGGATCGCCATACGCAAATAAGCCAAATCTAAGCACCCACGCAAGCATACTCATTAACATCACTTGCTTGATACCAAATTTTTTCAGAAAAAATGGGATGGTTAAGATGAATAGTGTCTCTGATATTTGTGAGATCGACATAATGATGGTCGAATACTTCACCACAAATGAATCCTTATACAATGGGTTATTTTCAAAATCAGAGAGGAAACGATCTCCATACATATTCGTCAATTGCAATGCACAGCCCAGCAACATAGAAAATAGGAAAAATAAAGCCATCTTGTAGGAAGCAAAAAGTTTAAAAGCATCCAGGCCTAAAACTTGAGATAGTGATGCATTTTTCGGTGTTAGATTTTGGGGTGGGCACTTGGGCAATGTGAAGGAATAAATGCCAAGTATTACAGCACCAATCGCTGAAATATAAAATTGATTGGCGGAGGCTTTATTGCCAGTGAGATTGGTTATCCACATAGCTACAATAAATCCAATAGTGCCCCATACCCTAATAGGTGGAAATACTTTTACCACATCAAAATTATTACTCTTGAGAATATTATAGGCTATCGAATTAGATAAGGAAATGGTAGGCATATAACATAGCATGGCTGCAAGGATCACCCAATAAAATGTAGATGGGTCATTCACTTGAGGGATATAGGCTATGAATAATCCAGCTATTATATGCAAGATACCGTAGAGTTTCTCTGCATTCATCCACCTATCCGCGATTATACCTGTTAAGGCGGGCATAATCAGGGATGAAAAACCTAGTGTAGAGAAAATAGCTCCAAACTCAGAGCCACTCCATTGCTTGGTCCCAAACCAATAATTGCCCACAGTAATCAACCAAGCTCCCCATACAAAGAACTGTAAAAAGCTCATTGCTGTCAATCGAAATTTAATACCCATATATTTCTTGTTATTGTTAGCGATAGATTAAAATAATTGCTTCTGGTTGTAAAAGTAATAAATTCATTTTGAATAACAAATAAAAAAATTGACTAAAAAAATACCTCACTTTTTTTTGAAAGTAATGGATGAATTATTGGCAAAATCTTGGTACAATTAAAATAACACAGAAATAGTTAATACTAAAGAATACAATCGAGATTACTACTCATTTCTTTTACTGGAACTTGTTATAATATTTAATTAAGACCCAAGTTATGCTTACATTGATCAAAAGATTTACGGGTGAAAACTTTCATAATTTTTAGAATCTTATGACCATTGAAATACTTATATCACAAGGTGATTTATACGTATTCTTGCTTTTTAAATAACCTAATATGTTTACAAACTAAGGCTTTGTGTTAACCAGGTATGTGCGATAGGGATAGCAGCGGA
>CAYZQX010000565.1:0-1853 GCA_964480615.1 uncultured Chitinophagales bacterium
GATGGAGATGGGGATCAAGATGTGTTATCTGCATCATTTATTGATGATAAAATCGCTTGGCATGAAAATCAAGGAAATGGAAATTTTGGTGGTCAAAATAGTATTAGTATTCAAGCTGATGGTGCTTATGCAGTCTATACCAGCGACCTCGACGGAGATCAAGATGTTCTTTCTGCATCAGAACTTGATGGTAAAATCGCATGGTATGAAAATGACGGAATTGGAAATTTTATTGGTCAAAATATCATCAGTATCGAAACCAATGGTTCAAAATCAATCTTTGCTGCTGACCTCGATGGGGACGGGGATCAAGATGTGCTTTCTGCGTCAATCGAAAATGATAAAATCGCTTGGTATCAAAATATGCAATGGGCTGAATCCAAATTTACGATTGATAAATGTATAATAAATAGTGTGGATTTTCAAATCGTAAACCATTCTGATTTTATGGACTTAGCTACTACTAGTTTTCAATGGATTTTTAATGATGATGTAATTGCCACGACGAAAGATCTAGAAAATTATAATTTCCCAGCTGGAACGCATGATCTTAAACTAATTGCTTGTACTCCCGCTTCTTGTGACACCATAACAAAAGAAATTGATGTGTTGCAATTTGACTTGGATACAATTCCTATATTGCATACTAATGAGCCTTATACATTTACAAATGTATCTAATTATATCGGCTACTGGGTATGGGAGTTTGGGGATGGTGGGATAGCGGAGGTACAAATACCTACCTACACTTATACTGAGCCAGGGGTATATGAGTTAGAGGTGAATGTATATAATACCGATATCGCCAAAGATTGCTTTTTTCAACTGGAGTACTCAGTCACAGTGGTGGACTGGTCAACTGGATTTAATGAATTACCCTCAAACAGCCTCGCACTCCATCCGAATCCTGCTGACCAGTATTTATATGTTTCGAGCAATGATAATGCTATAGATGCCGTATTTGTGCTTTATAACCTACTAGGACAAGTACTCATAACCAAGGAGATTGAAAGAGAAGCGGAGGTCGCCATTCCTGTAGGCGAATTAGCTGATGGCATTTATTTTTGTAAGATGTCGAGTAGTGAAGTTGTACATAAGATAGTGATTGCGCATTGATGTGTAGCTTTTCGTTTTTTATAGGGATTCTGTAATTTGAAGCAATGTAAACTTGAATCAGAATTTAATGGCTTAAGGATAGCAATGAGCAACCAAGCGGTAGCGCAGGTTCTTGTTGCCAATAATAAAATAGTAAGTTCGCAAGTAAGCCCGGAATGAGGTGGGTGGAGGATGAAGCCAGCCAGCTGACTAAATGAGGACTTGTAGATGAAACCAAGCGTAGGCGAAGGTTCTTGCTACCTTTAAAAATCAAATAATAGCAAGCAATCAAACCACCATTACGATATGGTGAAGCAAAGCGGAACTATAAAAAGATGCTGTGCAGCTTCTGGCTCGCCAAAAGCAATCAATAAGCCAGAAATAGCCTAACCCAAAGGGTAAGCTTCGGAATGAAATAGACTTGGAGAAGAAGGATTTATTATTCTGTTTGGAATAAATTACCTAAATTTACTCTATCAATTATTTTTGCTGAAAAAATCTTTTACTAACAATCCACTGACCATAATATTATGAAACAAGTTTTACTAGTATTTTTATTATCCCTACAATTTACTTTGTCAGCCCAGCCTAATCTCTTTGGCCCAGAAATAGAAATTACCGGTACTACGAATGGTGCTAGATCAGTCTTTTCAAGCGACCTAGATGGAGATGGAGATCAAGATGTGCTTTCAGCATCAGTAGGTGATGATAAAATTGCTTGGTATGAAAATGAAGGAGATGGAAATTTTGGAGCACAA
>CAYZQX010000566.1:0-1837 GCA_964480615.1 uncultured Chitinophagales bacterium
CCATAAAATTGTGCGCATATACTTTGCACTTATGATTACTACAACCCTTTCTATTTAAAGCTTTCCAAGTTATTTAGCAAGCCCTAATTAAAAGTAGTAAGATCGAATTATTGATCAATTCTACCTTTTGATCGAGAAGGGTCAAGTGGATATTTCTTCAAGTTGTCAAAATGAAAAGCTAGCTTGTATTCATTGCAAATCAGTCAGTATCGTTGCGATCGGTAAGATTAAAAGTATTTAAAGATGTCATAGTAAGAACTATCACTAATAATTTCAGCGAAACTAAAGATAGAGCCGTTATGTAACTAAAGAAAAAACTTCGCTTTAGCACTTTCCTTTTAGCATGTAACTGTAAAAAAACTGCTTGCTTCAAGTGAAGCACATAATTTCATAAGCTATGCTAAAATTAAGGTCTATTAATAGCTAGAAAGACAATTCAACGAATAAGATACTATCATTTAGCCTAGAAAAAATAATAGGACTTACTAGAACTACCAATAATAAAATAATTGCTAGTAACATAGAGATAAATCAAATTATAAAAAATTGACGCTAGCACCTGATGAAAACCCTCTGCCTAACTAAAATATTGAATGCTAAATCTAGGTATCCCAGCGATGAAGATATGACAAGTTCAGTAAAAAAAATTAGATTAATTGGAATGGATAAATGCGATAATGCTTATCACTAGAAATATTTAAACAATGCATTTCATCATTACCTAACTGATGATGTAAGATGGGTGCGTTCGATCTTAGACACAATACAATTGATTATGGGCGGAGAACACAAGACAGTAAATGATAGTCAATGGATATAGGATACAAGTTACTTAATTCAAGACTTTAAGTATATGTAATAGCCTTATACATAAATTAACGATTGAAAGCTTGCATCATTACCCAAAAAAAGCGATCGGGATAGGAGGGGTTTGTATTGAGGTGTCGGGCTTTCAATTATTTTGATTCAATTATGCCGAAAGCCCGACACCTCAATACCGGAGCGATAGCGTAGCCCCGTATAGCCCAGGCCGGAGGCATCGCCCAAATTTTTTTTTGAATCATTCCTAAAGCTATAATTAATCGCCCGCTATAAAATAATAACTAAAGGCTTTCAGGGCTTATTTTATTTTTTTTGGCTCTGCGTGCATTGCCATAAGTGCTCTTGTAAAGCGGATAAGGCTCTCCTAATAGATCACGGATCACCACTGAAGCGCATACGCAGCCAAATACGCAAGGCAAATACGAAATAGTCCCATAGGCCGACCGCTTGTAGTTAGACCCGTCAGTGAGCATTAATGACGATTTAATGACATTTTCCGTAGAGAACACTGTCTTAATGCCTGTATAAATTCCTTCTTTGCGCAATCGGCGCCTCACATAGTGGGCCATCCTGCAAAACTCTGTTTGTGAAACATCAGCCACTTCTAACTTAGTGGGATCTAGCTTGCCACCAGCGCCCATAGAACTGATGATTTTCAAATTGCGTTTATAGGCTGAAATTAACAGCGTGAGTTTGGGGGTTATACTGTCAATAGCATCGATCACATAATCATAATTATTCTGGAGTATTTCCTCAGCCTTTTCAGGAGTTAGAAATGATTCCACCACTGTAAGATGTAGCTCAGGGTTTATCTGCATCAGGCGCTCGCCCATGAGTTTGGCTTTGGACAAGCCATGGGTAGTGGACAGCGCAGGGAGTTGTCTGTTTCTATTAGTAGGATCTACCACGTCGCCATCGACGATGGTCATGCGCCCTACCCCACTCCTACATATAGCTTCCGCAGCATAAGACCCTACTCCTCCCAGTCCTACAATCAGCACCTCACTATTGATGA
>CAYZQX010000567.1:0-1833 GCA_964480615.1 uncultured Chitinophagales bacterium
GGAGCGAGGAGTATAGCGTAGAGCCCGGGCCGCAGGCATCGCCAAAATCGCATACCTATGAGTTATTTAGCAAGCCCTACCTATAGCAAAAATTAAGTCATAAGTAACCCGGGCCTGTATGGCATCGCCAAAATTACTTAATGCAAAGTAAATAGCAAGTGCTGGTACTCAAAGTGGTGCCTGCTTATTGGAATATGATTCAGCCTTAATTCCTTTTGCGATAGACTTCATACTTGGGATCTGCGTCGAGATCAGTGAGAATTTTTTCAAGCATTTGATTTTCGGCTACATTGTACCCATCCTTGAGGTCATAGCCATATCGCTTACCTATTTGCTGAAAGAAAAATGCAGAGACCCCACTTTTCAAATCCTTTACTATATCGAAAAATCTTTGGTCTGTTTCACGTTCAATAATATTGACCAGAATTTTTCCTTGCGTTGTCGTGAGGTTAGTAAGCTCGTGTTTAAACTGGTCTTTTAGCTCATCCTCAAGTTTATTGAGGTATTTTTTCTTATCTTTTCTTCTATCCAACTCATTTGTGACTTCATCAATCTCCTTCATTAGATTTACTGCTTTGTGCGCATAGGGATAGACCTTGATGGTATTGTCTTTCATGCGCCTATAGCGAGATTCATACATAGGATCATTAGAACTTGTGAGGGTGGCTACTGGCATGATGAATACGGGAACTGTATCTCCCTTATCAGTGATCATTAACTCGATAATACCTGCATTGACATATTTTTGTAATAGACTATCAGGCACTACAATATCGTTTTGTGCAATGATTGATGCATTAGACAAGTAAAGCACCATAGCAAAAAATAGCCAGTTTAAAAAGATATGTTTCATCGGACTATATGACTTCACTATGGTCGAATTGTTTATTTTCGATAGAGTGAGTGAATAATTTTATATTTGACCTCACAAAAGTACAACTATTTCGATTTGAGTTCTAATAAAATCATCCTATTTGCCTCTGGTTCGGGTTCTAATGCTGAAAACATTTATGAGTATTTCAAGAATAATGAATCGGTGTCGATCGTGTCGATATGGACTAATAACCCTACTGCTGGGGTCATAGAACGATCGAAACGGCTGGGCATCCCTTACCGCGTCATCACCAAGGCTCAGTTTGAAGATTCTAATTATATCTTAGATGCGCTCAGGCAGGAAGGGGTTACACTTATTGTATTAGCTGGATTCTTGTGGCTAATTCCAGAATACTTAGTACAAGCTTATCCCGATAAAATAATCAATATACACCCATCCCTCTTACCCAAATATGGCGGAAAAGGTATGTATGGCTTGAAAGTCCACCAGGCTGTATATGCTGCAGGAGAAAAACACAGCGGTATCACTATTCACTATGTAAATAATGACTATGATAAGGGTCAAATTATTTTTCAGGTGGGGATACCAATCGGCGATTTCGCCGATGCTGAGGCGATAGCCTCGGCGATCCATGGGCTTGAATATGAGTACTTTCCCAAAGTATTAGCCGCTATAATAGCGGGCAAACGCCCTGAAAAGGCATAAATATGGTCATAAATGAAATTCTTTAGACATTTCTTGACCAAAAAAATAAAATTGGTATCCTTTTTGATAAACTAATAAAAGATTGGTAGGACAATATTGTAATATTGATCGGAGGATAATTAAATAATAATAGTTATGAAGCGAATACTTTATTTCCTCATTTTTTGTGGCAGTATGCTAGGTACAACCGCGGTTATGGGTCAGAGTGGCAAACTAAAAAAGGCTAATCAGCTTTTTGATAGGTTTGACTACCCAGCAGCGGCTGAGATCTACAAAAAGATAATAGCCAAATC
>CAYZQX010000568.1:0-1814 GCA_964480615.1 uncultured Chitinophagales bacterium
TATACCTCTTCCCATTGGGAGTCAGAATTATTAACCTTATTGAGCAATAGTGCTTTAATGAAGGCATTTAAGTCGCCATTCAACACATTATAAGGATCGGTGCTTTCATAGCCTGTACGAAGATCTTTCACAAGCTTATAAGGATGCAATACATAGTTGCGCACTTGGCTCCCCCACTCTATTTTGCGCTTAGTCCCTTCGATCTTATCACGTTCTTCGTTTTGCTTTTGTAATTCGATATCATAAAGTCGAGACTTGAGCATCTGCAACGCTTTGTCGCGATTCATGTGCTGGCTCCTTTGCTCTTGACACTCTACGACAATCCCTGTGGGCAAGTGCCGCACACGCACCGCTGTTTCTACTTTATTTACATTTTGCCCACCAGCACCTGAAGCGCGGAAGGTATCCCATTCAAGCTCTGACGCAGCTATTTCTATATTGATGGTATCATCCACAAGTGGGTAAACAAATACGGATGCAAATGAGGTATGGCGTCTTGAATTAGAATCAAATGGAGAAATTCTTACCAGCCTATGTACACCATTTTCATTCTTTAAATTGCCATAAGCAAACTCGCCCTCAAACTCTAATGCCACTGATTTCACACCTGCTACTTCACCAGCTTGATAATCGAGTTCACGTACTTTTAAGCCATTCTTATCACCCCACATCTGATACATACGCATCAGCATAGAGGCCCAATCACAGCTCTCTGTACCACCAGCACCAGCATTGATAGTCAGTACACAATTCATGGCATCTTCATCACCATTCAGTGTGGACTTAAATTCCAAATCTTCAACAGCATTATAAGCCAGTTCGTATTGTGCATCCACCTCAGTAGGTGTAGCTAATCCTTCCTCACTAAATTCCTGGATGACTACTAAATCATGGACCGCTGTTTCAGCCATTTGAAAAGTTGCAATCCACGATTTATGACCTTTGATTTGGCGCAATATATTTTCAGCCCTTTTGGGATCATTCCAAAATGTGGGCTCTACAGAAAGTAATTCTAAATCCTTAAGTTGTTCTTGCCGATTAGCGACGTCAAAGATACCTCCTCAAAGCCTCCACTTTCTGCACTAACGTTCGCATATCTTCAATATACATGTGGGGTAAAAAAATTTTTGGTGACCAAATATGTGCGCACAAAGCTAAGACTATTTTTTACAATTCCTCATTTAGCACACAATTCATCATATTGCTATCCCAATAATTAGAAATGTGATACAAATTTTATAAATTAATAATGATAGATCTAACATACTAGCTAAATTACAATATGGATGGCGATGCCTCCGGCCCGGGCTATTCGTTCCTATCTTTTAGGAGGCTTACGCGTTACAATTCCATATTCTTTTACATATTACTAGTAACTCTACAATCATCCAATCTAATGAAAACATTAAGCCTCCTAAAAGGATATCCACTGCTATCCCTATCGCTTTAACTAGACACTAGACGCTGGACACTGGACTTTTTGCAGTTATTGCAATAAAATTCCGTTTCGTAAATCGGGAATCGCAAATCGTTAACAAAGCGTTAACGCAGATTCTTGCTACCTATAGAAAAAATTAAGTCGTAAGTAACCCGAGCCTGTAAGGCATCCCTAATAATTGTTTTTTTATTAAAAATAATTATGCTCAATTAATTCCATACATCTAAAGATTCATGTTATAAACACAAACTAGTATAAGACCAATCCTATTATTTAATAATAGTCTGATACACCTATCAATTGTAATATGTCAAATAGCTTTTCAACCGACACATCCACAACTAATTATAGATATAAGTTCAATACACAAAATACG
>CAYZQX010000569.1:0-1800 GCA_964480615.1 uncultured Chitinophagales bacterium
ATACACCAACTTGGACACCTATTCAAAATAATCTCCCTAAAATGCCTGTATATGATGTATTCATTGCTAAAGAAGTAAGCTCATTTGTATTCATAGGAACTGAATATGGTGTATGGAGAAATGATCTGAGTTCTAATAATAATGATTGGACACCTGAATTTGGTACTGAAATGGGTGCTATTCCTGTATTCTCATTGCGTCAAGAGAAAATGGCTCGTATTCCTGAGGCTCATCTCAATCAGGTTTCCTGTGAAGGGTTTACAATTACTTCTAGTCATTTTGATGCTATGAATGTTATATATGCTGGAGTGCATGGTCGTGGACTTTTTAGATCTACATCTCTGGCTAACTTTGCAAACCCAACTGGAGACAACTATTCATTTGGACCTAATTGTGAAACCTATTCTGTATTTGATCTTCCTGATTTTGATTTAAGTGTACCTACAAGCATAACTACTGTAGGAACCAGCAATACATTGTCGGTATATCCTAATCCAGTGGCTGATTTTGCAACCATTGAACTTGGTATTAAATATGCTGGTACTGCTAACTTGAAGATATACAATGTGGAGGGTAAGTTAGTCAAATCATTGTTTGAAAACAGAATGATTGCTAATGGAACAATGAAGGAAAATATTAACCTTCAAAATTTAGCTTCTGGTAATTATATTTTAGTGCTTCAAACTAGTAATGGAAATATTTCCCGTCAATTAGTAAAGCAATAAAAATCTAATAAGTTAAAATAGAAAGGCTGAATCTTCATTGATTCGGCCTTTTTTTTTATTAATTATACTTGTTTTTAAGTTGTAAAAGTGGGTATGCGGATAATAAATAATTTTTGACTTATTATATCGTTATATTTATATCACTTGGAAGAACATAGTTGTTCTATTAATTTGATTTTATGCATCAGGGATGGTAGTGAAGCCACGAATGTGGCTGCCTGGTGTGCTTTATGGAGCAAGGCGGAAAAAAGCACGCCAGGCCGTAGCGCAAGCGAAGTCACGGACAGCCCGACCCGCCTATAGTGATTCCGAATTTCCTTCATAGGGTTTTAGTTCCTAGATGGGTGGTGTGTGCTTGGTAAGGTAATAAGGCGGGTGATGCCCTATAATGATTGAACATTGTAATTGAACATTAACACTAGTAGAGAATGATGGGAGCTATTTCGATATTCATTTCACCAAGAAATAGGGTATTGATAGCTCGCAAAAATTTTAGTTGTATTTTGCTTTTTGGATATATCCAGTAAAATCAGGGCTTTTATAGATTGGAGCTAAATTCTATGACCCATTTTTTCATGGAAGCAATTGCGGCACAAAGGCTCGTAAGTTTCTTTTTCACCAAGTAGTACTTGATCACTCTGCTCGATTTTCCTAAAGGAATGTGAGGCCAATTCGCCACAATTAAGACATATAGCGTGGAGCTTGGTTATGTAATCACCAATGGCTAATAGGGTAGGTATGGGGCCAAATGGGCGTCCCAGATAGTCCTGATCTAAGCCTGCTACTATAATTCTTGATCCTCTAACGGCTAGCTCGGTACATACGTCAGGCAATCCTGAATCAAAAAACTGTGCCTCATCAATGCCGATAACATCGATTCCTGAGCCTAATAACAAGAGGTTTGATGAATGGGAAATGGGCGTGGATTCTATGCTTATAGAATTGTGCGAAACTACATTGGTTTCGTGGTACCGGCGATCAATCTCTGGTTTGAAAATTTCATACCTGAGCTTTGCAAATTCTGCTCTGCGAATTCTACGGATTAATTCTTCAGTTTTACCTGAAAACATTGATC
>CAYZQX010000570.1:0-1780 GCA_964480615.1 uncultured Chitinophagales bacterium
TATTTGATCATTTTCGCCATCACATAATAGAAATTATTGCAGACACATAGTTATAGAGATGATGGTATTCAGATGAAATGATATTGTGGCAAGATGTTTTTTTATAACGATTCAATACCATTCATTTCAAGTGTCAATATTATATTTTATTGCTCACTTTAGCACGCTTAATGTACTGACCATAGCCTTTAGGTACCAGACATTTATTTTGATCTACTGCCACTTGTCCACGCAATAATACTGTTTCGATTTTGCCATTCACAGGCCATCCTTCATAGGCACTATAATCGACATTCATATTGTGTGTCTTCTTCGATATAAAATGTTTAGTCTTGGGATTAAGTATTACAATATCTGCATCGGATCCTATGGCGATGGTACCTTTGCGCGGAAACATTCCAAATATTTTTGCGGGATTGGTACAAGCTACTTCAACCATTTTATTGAGTGTAATTTTACCTTTGTGCACCCCTTCAGAATACAATAATTCCATCCTGTGTTCTATAGCAGGATGACCATTTGGTATCTTTGAAAAATCATCTTTGCCCATCAGTTTTTGCGACCACATAAATGGGCAATGATCGGTGGCTACAACTTCTACTATGCCTTGGTTAATGGCAGCCCATAGGGCATCTTGATCTTTAGGCTCACGAAGTGGTGGAGACATAACATACTTAGCGCCTTCGAACCGCGGTTTGCTATACAACGAGGCATCGAGCAGCAAGTATTGAAAACAAGTCTCTCCAAATACTTTTTGCTTTCTAAACTGTGCTTCGCGTATGGCATTCACAGCTCCTTCGCAAGTCATGTGAACAATGTATATAGGACAGTTGTTGTAGTAGCCAAAATCCGTGAATCGAGCCGATGCTTCCGACTCTGTAATTTCAGGCTGTGATAAGTAATGATACAGTGTGCTCAGTTTTCCTTCGCTGCGATGCTTCGCGATAAGGTAATCAATCATATCGCCATTCGTAGCATGTGCAGTCACTATGCCACCACATCTTTTTACCTCTTGCATAAGACCATTCATTTGTCGATCATCGATCATCAATGCACCGCGATAAGCCATAAACATCTTGAATGAAGTAATGCCTTCTTGTTCTATCAGTTGACTAATCTCTTGCTTGGTTTGATCGTTAAAATCGGTTACGGCCATGTGAAAACCATAATCGCCCACAGCGTTATTGGCAGCGCGTCCTGACCATTCCTTATAAGCACTATAAAGCGAGTTGCCTTGTTTTTGTAAGATAAAATCTATGACCATTGTAGTGCCACCGTGTAAGGCTGCACGTGTGCCGGTTTCGTAAGTGTCCGACGAAAAAGTACCCATAAATGGCATCTCCAAATGCACGTGTGGATCAATACCTCCAGGTAATAGAATCTTGCCCTTTGCATTGATGATCTTATCTGCTTTATACGACAGATTAGAACCTATCGCCACGACCTGCTCTTGCTCGATGTATAGGTCACCCACAAAATCATCAGTAGCGGTAACAATGCGCCCATTTTTTATTAATACACTGCTCATAGTGCAGTAAAGATAAGCACGATTTTTTTATTGTCAGCTATAGCATTCATTAATTTTTTTGAACTAACTAATATGCACCTACATATTTAAAATTTCCTTATAATGTACAAGGTAATTTACGTGCATTTTTTTGAACTATGTATATAGGTTATTCTAATAGGAAATTATCTAATTATTATACAATAGCAGGGCGAATCGCTTATAGTCCGCAAGCTCCCTATCAGCGACCGGGCTATGCGAGGCTACGCTATC
>CAYZQX010000571.1:0-1776 GCA_964480615.1 uncultured Chitinophagales bacterium
GACTAAGCTCAATGTGGTTTTTTGCCATCAAAATATACCTACAAATTGCTTATTTTTGCGGTTCTTTAATCCATTATTATTAATGATCAGCCATTTTCGTTTTCTTTTCATCACAATTTTAGTCTCCCTCGTTTTTCCAACTTCAAGCTATTGTCAAGACGACAAAAACCAATTTGTTGACAAATTTGCACAGTTGGATATCGAATTGCCTACGCCTAATACCTATAGGACTGCTTCTGGAGCTCCAGGCCACCAATATTGGCAAATGCGTGCTGATTACGATATTAATGTGGTATTAGATGACGAAAATCAAAAAATAAGTGGTGAAGAGACCATAACCTATTATAATCAAAGTCCCGATGTCCTCAGCTATCTGTGGTTGCAGCTGGATCAAAACCTATTTGACCCTCAATCTGATTACTACCAAACCAGCACTGGGTCTATGGAGAAATCAATGAGCTTTGATCAATATAGCAAACTGCTTAACGATTTTGATGGTGGCTATAAAATAGAATGGGTAAAGGATTCCAATGCCAAAGATCTTCCTTTCACAATTGTAAAAACAATGATGAGGGTGGATCTTCCTTTCCTATTAAAGCCTGGTGAGAAATACCAGTTAAAGATAAAATGGTGGTTCAATATCAATGATAGGATGAAGCTAGGAGGCCGTTCAGGCTACGAATATTTTGAGGAGGATAAAAACTATCTTTATACCATTGCCCAATTTTTTCCACGTATGGCACAATACAATGAGGTCAATGGCTGGCAGCATAAACAATTTTTAGGTGCAGGTGAGTTTACACTCTCATTTGGAAATTATAAAGTAGCGCTCACTGTGCCATCGGATCACGTAGTGGCTGCAACCGGAGTACTACAAAATCCAAACGATGTCCTTAGCTCCGCGCAAAGGGATAGGCTTAATAAGGCTAAAGGGGCTAAAGATCCAGTGTTCATTATAACACAGGAGGAGGCTATTGAAAATGAAAAATCACAAAGTACTAAAACAAAAACTTGGATTTTTGCTGCTGAAAATGTGAGAGATTTTGCATTTGCCTCATCGCGAAAATTCCTATGGGATGCCATGGAAGTAAAGCAAAAAACCAACTCCGTAATGGCCATGTCATTTTATCCTAAAGAAGGTAATCCATTATGGGAAAATTACAGTACCCGAGCAGTGGCCCACACATTGCAGACCTATTCAAAATATACTTTTGACTACCCATATCCTGTTGCCCAGAGCGTGCATGCACAGGATATAGGGATGGAATACCCCATGATCTGCTTTAACTTTGGTCGTCCTGAAAAGGATGGCACCTATAGCGCGCGGGTAAAATATGGTATGTTAGGTGTCATAATCCACGAGGTAGGCCATAACTATTTTCCTATGATTGTCAATAGTGATGAGCGTCAGTGGACTTGGATGGATGAAGGCTTAAATTCATTTTTACAATACCTTACTGAGCAGGAATGGGAAAGGGGATTTCCTTCCCGTCGTGGTCCTGCCTATAAGATCGTAGAATATATGAATAGCTCGCCCGATAGTCTTGAGCCTATTATGACGAATAGCGAAAGCATACACCAGTTTGGCAACAATGCTTATGGCAAGCCTGCTGCTGCACTCAATATATTGAGGGAATCTGTAATAGGTCGCGACCTATTCGACTTCGCATTTAAGAACTATGCTAATAGGTGGAAATTTAAGCACCCTACCCCAGCGGATTTTTTCCGCTCTATGGAAGATGCCAGCGGTATTGATTTAGACTGGTTTTGGAGAGG
>CAYZQX010000572.1:0-1773 GCA_964480615.1 uncultured Chitinophagales bacterium
AACTTGCCACGTAGATCTTGTGATATGCTATATGCATTTTCAGCAGTTTGAGCGGCAATGATGCGGCCACTTAAATCCATTACGGTTATAGAAAGGATTTCTAAATTATTTGACTGAATATTTAGCACACCATTATTAGGATTAGGGTAGATAGAGATGAATTGAGTCAAATCAGCGATACCTGATGCTCCAACTAATTCTTCACTAATTAAGTTACCATATAGGTCAAATGTAAGTTTAACCAATTCAGCATTTTTGCCACCACCTATGGTTATGGTTACAATGACTACGGTATTACCATCGGCATCAGTACTTGTAGTAACTTCAGTAACCTCTTGATTAGGGTATAAATCCTCAATAGCCTCTTGTATGCTCTCAGGCAATAAATCCTCGGCAGACTCACCACTGATTCCAGTAAGTGTAATTACTGCTCCTTCTTCATTAAATGTTATCTGCACGCTATTATCAAGTGTGGCTATATAGTAGGTTGTCGTGCTATCAGCCTCTACTGTGGAACTTGTTATATAGCTATCAGGATAATTGCTTTGTATATAAGCAAATAATTCAGCGATGGTAGCAGGGTCAATATCTCCCCAGTTTCCATTATTCGTATTCAGTGAGTCGTTGGTGTTGCCGAATCCACCATTATTGGTATCTAAAGAATCAAGGGACTCTTCACTGATAGTATCCAATGAGTCAAGTGACTCTGCGCTTACCGTATCTAATGAATCTAATGATTCTCCATTCACGGTATCCAAGGAGTCAGATGATTCTCCGCCATCTCCATCGCCACCGTTTCCATTTCCATTGCCTTCTCCACCACCAGATGGATTAGTATCCAATGAATCAAGCGACTCACCATTGATAGTTTCTAAGGAATCAGATGATTCTCCACCATCCCCTTCACCACCGTTTCCATTTCCACCATCCGATGGATCGGTATCCAAGGAATCAAGCGACTCTCCAGTTATGGAGTCCATCGTTTCACCCAATAAACCTTCGCTGGAAACTTGAGCGGTATAGCTACCATTCAAAATAGCGATAAAATCGGCCTTATAAGACCTTTTTGGATTGCAATCATTGGCTAAAAGAGCCGAGCTGCTTACTTGCAGCAGCAAAAATGCCAAAATAAAATTGTAATAATTTGTTTTCATAAATTCAAGAATGAGAATGAAACCCAAAGATAAGTCAAAAAAAATAATTTTATCAAAAAAAATAGTACAATGACACAATAAAAAAAATAGTTTTAATTTTCTTTAATTTTGTAAATTTTAGATACTAAAAATTGACCACAAATACAGCATTAACACAGTGATCTAGATAATAAGTAGGCACCCAATAGAGTTCTTTTACGCATTAACAATTAACTATCATTACTAGAAAAAGACCTTAGATGTCAAGAAAATTCTTTATGAAGCAAGCCGCACCTTCACTATACCAAATTAGAGCAACCCTAATAATGACAAAGCTTTTCTTGTCTATGGTTTTAAATGCTAACACTGACAAATCTTATGCAGCTATAGCTGGGCATAGATGCAAACTAGTCCGCATACTAAATTCGTAAACCCTGGGATAATGACAGTCATGATTTTTTACAATTAGCTCCTAGTAAAGCTAAATCCGCAAGCGTTAGCAACTGATTTGATTCCATTGTTTGATTTTTGATTGGTATCGTCTCAGATTGAGCGTAGGCGCTGACTAATGCTACCTTGGGCTTACTAAATAACTCTGAATTCATTTATACTAAACGATTATGGAATATGCAAGTGCAAA
>CAYZQX010000573.1:0-1768 GCA_964480615.1 uncultured Chitinophagales bacterium
ATCAATATACTGATTTACCTGCTTTTTTTTCTCTTAGATTGCTTATAGAATGACTTAGCGACCGCAAAAAGGAAAAACCGTGCTTACCTTAAGGGGCTAACACGGCGGTCTATCTGAATTCCTGATTTCAGGGTTTATCAACTTCACGAAATAAAAGCATATCCTTGATGCGGGATGAAGCGCCATTATAAAAACCTGTCTCCTGTTCATATTTAGCCGGGTTGCGAAATGTTCCAAACAAGATGTCAAACAAAGGGAGGTCAGAATAATTATAAGCATGAACGCCTTTGGCATGATGCACGGTATGGCTTTCCGGACGCTGAATAATATAGCCAAGCCATGAAGGTGTTTTAATATTAGCATGCTGAAAGATGCCGAGAAAATTAGTAACGAGCAATGTAATGGTTACCGCCTGGGGTGTCATGCCCAGTATTACTGAAAAACATACAGTACCTAATGCAGTCCAGCCGATCATGTCCAAAGGACTGAAGAAAAAGGCGCCATAAGTATCCAATCGTTCTGCGCTATGATGCATCTGGTGAAACATCTTCCAGAGATATTTATTGTTGTGCATGGTACGATGCCATACATACATACCAAATTCATATAACAGGATACCACATATAGCACCGCCCAAATTGCCAAGTGAAGAAAGATCAATCAGCGTGGCTGGCAAATACTCAGCCCAAAGCAAAGGCAGGTATGATGACAAATAGAAGTAAAAGAAAAATACCGTAATACCGCGAAGCTTCCAGTATTTAACTGATGGCAGTTGACGGCCGGGAAAGATAGCTTCCCAAAGCATGAGTAATGCATACATACCAATGATGGTAAGCGAAATAGGATCGAGTAAAATGTCTAATGGAGTTGGCATAGTTGTTTAGTTTAATGATTAACCGATTAGGATTGCAAATTTGCAATCCTGGTAACTCCATTTCAATAACCAAACAGGGTGGAGAACTCACCTAATGCGGGGATGAACAGACAAGAAGATGAAAAGTCGGGGGCGTATAAAATTTTAAAATACCAATTACCTATAAATACCAGGCATTGTCTGCTGATAATGACAAATAAATGGGGTCACCGGGGTTAAATTGATTTTTGTTTGTTATTGCACGAACCAGCTGCCCGTCAATTTTTATATCAAGCAGATAATTACTGCCAAGAAACAGGCATTTTTCAACGATACCCTGTAAGTTGCTATCAGTCTTATTGGTAATTGTAAAATCCTCAGGGCGGGTTAACAGTTGTTTCCCATTTTTTGAAATCCACGGAAGATCAGCAAATACATTCGATAACGACGTATTGACCATATTGTATTCTCCAAAAAGCCCCGCACAATATTCATTCACAGGTTGCCTGTAGATATGTTCTGCTGTCCCTTCCTGTATAATTTCTCCATTTTGCATTACCAATATCGTATCAGCCCAGGGCAATATATCCATTGGATCATGTGACACAAGCATGCAGGTGATGCTTAATTTTTCACTGATATCATTTATCACCTGTCTTATGATGCTTTTGTGTATCATATCAAGGTTGGAAAAAGGCTCATCCAATAACAATAAACTTGGGTATGTAATAAGCAACCTTGCTAAAACAATTCGCTGCCTCTCCCCTCCAGAAAGCTCATTTGTTTTCCGCTTGAGTAAATGGCTGATCCTGCAAACCTCATAAATATTGCTGGCTTCTTCCTCCGGCAATTTATTTTTGCTTTCCAGTTCTTCTTCTACCCTGTAATTGTTACGAAGTTCAAAATGTTGCGAGT
>CAYZQX010000574.1:0-1730 GCA_964480615.1 uncultured Chitinophagales bacterium
TTGCTGAATAGTTTATTTTCAATGGCAAGCAAGAATCTTCGCTATCGCTCGATTTCTGCGTCGCTGTGGGGTGTCGCTGCGATCCCTATCGCGAATACAATTTGAAAGAGCACTCTGTAAGAGAAGACATTTCATATTTATGATGCAAGGTTTTTTGCTAAAAAGCAGAAATTATTGTGCATTTCCTTTGCACTTGCATATTCCATAATCGTTTAGTATAAATGAATTCAGAGTTATTTAGCAAGCCCTACTTATAATGGAAATTTAATATAGTGCAAAATGAAGCAAATAGATGATTTTTATTTCATCGAGTGCAACCCAAAATTATTGCCTTCGGTATCCATACATACAGTACAAAATCCGTAATCACCAATTGAGAATTTTGGCGCAAGAATTTGACCGCCAGCACCAAGGACACGACTCTCTTCTACACTGCAATCTTCGCAAGTAAAATATACCATGGTTCCACCACCGCCAGCTTTCACGTCTTTAGCCTTTACGAGCGCACCTGATGCATTTGGAGCGTCTTGCACCCAAGGGAAAGATACCATTTGAAATTCATCGGAAGGCATAGGCGATGGCATTTCTTCCATAGGATTGCCTAATACGGTTTCATAAAATTTCTGGGCTCTTGGCATATCATCTACATAGATCTCAAACCAAGTAACAACATTTGTTTTCATACTCATATATTTATTTGTTAATTAAAAAAATAAGATACCAATAAAAAAATCTTATCACAAATATAAATAGATTTTTTCAAGAAACTATACTGTTATGTTATTTACCTGTTCATTTTTTTTCGCTTTTTCATATTGTTTTCTTTGTTATATGAATGGGTAAAAAATGCATTTTAGTCAGCTAAGTTTTCGAGTTTTAATACGCCTCTAGGACACACGGTTGCACACAATCCACAGCCCACGCAGGATGCCCGTTGTATAGATTCGCTTTTCATTGCATAAGCGCGTACATCAATCCCCATTTCACAAGCAGTGGTACAATTGCCGCATGCTATGCATTGCCCTCCATTAGAACTTATCCTAAATCTAGTAAATAATTTTTGCTGTAATCCCAATATAGCAGCCATCGGACATCCATATCGACACCATACACGATTGCCTAATAATGGATAAAATCCTACACCTATAACCCCGCTAAACAATGCCCCTATTAAGAAGCCATACCATTTTCGCAATTGATAACTATCTATACCAAACAATATATTTTTTTTATCCCAACAATATATGGCGATAAAAACCACTATAATTGTGGACAGGAGGTACATTGTATTTATTGCTATCAGTGGAAGTGTTTTTTTCTTTTTGTTTAATATAGTTACAAGCAAATTGATTGTCACTATTAAAAATAGGATGAAAAACAAAAACATATTTTGAAATGATTCCCCTAAGCCATAAATGTCTTTAATAGATGTATTAATGACAGCAATTGTAGTGATGAATATGAATACTAAAACTAGATTAATTGACCATCTTTCTATGTTCCAGGCTCGCTTGGTTTTTGAGGAGAGGTGACGAAAAGAGTCCCCTGCCGTTTCGGCTAATGCACCACAACCGCATACCCAACTACAATACCATCTTTTGCCATAAAAATAGGTGAGCAGGGGGGATATCACAAATATCATCAATAGTCCAAGTACAAGAAATAATAGGCCTAAGCCTTTAGTACTTAGCATATTTTGAATATGCCAATCTTCAAAAAAATAATAATTC
>CAYZQX010000575.1:0-1725 GCA_964480615.1 uncultured Chitinophagales bacterium
ATTGATTACCTTTGCAACCATCATGGAGAAGATATTAATTATTGATTTTGGCTCACAATATACGCAATTAATAGCCAGAAGATTGAGAGAAATAGGTGTGTACTGCGAGATCAATTCCTGTTTTAAAATCCCTCCATTAGATGCGACCATCAAGGGAATCATCCTAGCAGGGAGTCCATTTTCAGTAAGGGAAGCAAATTCACCCAAGCCCGATCTTCAACCATTTTTTACCCATGCCCCAGTACTTGGGATCTGTTACGGCGCTCAACTTATTGCTCAATCCCTAGGCGGAGTAGTGGCCGCTTCACATAAACGTGAATATGGCAAGGCAACATTAAAAATTATCAATAGCAAACTGTTTGCAGGCATTGAATACAGTTCTCAGGTATGGATGAGCCATAGCGACACAGTTTCCTCATTGCCTCCGAATACTCAATGCATTGCCTCCACTGAAAGCATTGATATAGCTGGATATGAACTGCTCGACGGGGATCACCCCATCTATGGCATACAGTTTCATCCAGAGGTTACACACACCCTATTTGGTAAGGAAATCATCAAAAACTTCGCTTTAACAATATGCGGTTGTAATGGAGACTGGGATGCCGAACATTTTATTAATGAAAAGGTGATCGAAATAAAAAATACAGTAGGGGAAGAAAAAGTATTGTTAGGTCTTAGTGGAGGCGTGGACAGTTCTGTTGCTGCTGGATTGATTCATAGAGCTATTGGCAGTCAAATGATTTGCTTTTTTATCGACAATGGGTTGCTGCGAAAAGGTGAATACGAAGAAGTATTAAATTCATATAAGTCACTAGGCTATAATGTCATCGGTATAGATGCTAAACAAGAGTTCTACGATGCCTTACATGGAGTTACCGATCCTGAACTAAAAAGAAAACGAATAGGTCATCAGTTTATAGAAATATTTGATAGAGAGGCCCATAAGCTTGGCAATATCAGTTGGTTAGGTCAGGGTACTATATACCCTGATGTAATAGAGTCCCTCTCCGTACACGGCCCATCAGCAACCATTAAATCGCATCACAATGTCGGTGGATTACCCGAGGCTATGAAATTAAAAATACTGGAACCACTCAATCGGTTATTTAAAGATGAGGTGCGTCATGTAGGCAATGCACTAGGGATACCACCAGCAATAATTAACCGCCATCCATTTCCCGGACCAGGCCTAGCAGTACGCATACTAGGAGAAGTGAGCGCAGAATCAGTGCCTCTATTACAAGAGGCTGATTACATATTTATCCAAGCACTCAAAGACTGGAAATTATATGATCAAGTGTGGCAAGCAGGGGCTATATTGTTACCCATACACTCAGTAGGTGTAATGGGAGACGAACGAACTTATGAAAAAGTTGTAGCTTTAAGGGCTGTAAATTCAGTTGATGGCATGACCGCTGAATGGTGTAAATTGCCCTATGAATTTTTAGGTTATGTATCGAATGAAATAATAAATCAAATTAAAGGAATAAATAGAGTTGTATATGATATCAGTTCAAAACCGCCAGCTACTATCGAATGGGAATAAGCTAATAATCACCATTTTTGTATTAGCAATTGTCCTCCTGACAAGTGCTTGTGGTGCTTCCAAAAAAGCAAGGGTAGTCATCGTTCCCGACTTCCCCGATGTGGTCATTAAAGAGGATAATAAACCAACTACTAATAACCCACCAAAACCTACAACTCCCCCAACAAATTTACCAC
>CAYZQX010000576.1:0-1709 GCA_964480615.1 uncultured Chitinophagales bacterium
TTAGCTGTTTAAACTGTTAAAATTTTTTTTCATTTGATTTTGTTTTTTGGGATTTTTGGGGCGATAATGCTTGCTGCTATTGGGCTTTCATCCATATTGTATAAAATTCCTTTCTTGGGCAAAGAAATTAATGTGCCTATAGACCTTACAGTGAGCCGTCTTGTAGAGATCATGGTATCCATTCCCCACCTCTTCCTCCTTATCGCCATAGTAGCCACGATGGAAAGAGGATCATTGGTTATGGTAATGGTTATTATTGGTTTTACTAGCTGGACAGGGATCGCTCGATTGATCAGAGGGGAGTTGCTTAAAGTTCGCAACTTAGAATACATAGAAGCCGCTCAAGCACTGGGCTACAGCTCATGGCGATCACTCTTTAAGCATGCCATCCCCAATGCCCTTTCACCTGTATTAATCAGTATCGCTTTTGGCATTGCCTCAGCAGTTTTAGTCGAAGCCTTCCTCTCATTCTTAGGAATTGGTGTGCCACCTAAAACTGTAACTTGGGGATCCCTACTGAATCTTGCGAGAAGCAAACCCGAAGCGTGGTGGCTTGCTATATTTCCAGGATTCGCCATATTCATTACAGTAACACTCTTCAATCTTATAGGTGAAGGACTTACCGATGCATTGGATCCTAGATTGAAACAATAAGCATTATACTAGCATTGTATTTGTTTCATTGTGTAGGTTTCTTGCAAGCCTTATAAGACATAAATCCTTGACGCCAAATTCAAAACACACTGAATGGGAGATCAAAGAAAAGAAAGGATAATCTAATTCCAATTGATTGTACCTATTCTTGGTGATCAACTCGAAAGAAGTGGGTGCTGCTGTTCTTTTTTTTTGGGGCGATGCCTCCGGCCCGGGCTATACAGGGCTACGCTGTCGCTCCGGTGCGTTGGTGGCGGGCTTTCGGCTATATTATTTCAAAGCTGCTGAAAGCCCGCCACCAACCCACAAACCCCTACTATCCCTATCGCTGACTAGTGCGATTTGCGACTAACGATTTAGGATTTACGACCCTGAAGCTTGTTGCAGTAATTACATAAAGTCCAGTGTCCATTATCCAGTGTCCAGAGTCTAGTTCAAGCGATTTACGATACCGATTTTCGACTTATGATCATGATGCTTGTGGCATTAACTTCATAAAGTCTAATGGCCATTATCTAGTGTCCAGAGTCTGCTCTCTAGTGTACAGAGCCCAAAACATCAATGCGCAATCACAATCTTTTGCACAGTTTCACTATTCGACATCTTACAAAAATAAATGCCATCAACTAAATCCCCAACAGAAATGGCGACCTCCGCAGATTCTTCAATCTCCTTGGTTATAAGTACTTGTCCTAATAGGTTATAAAGCACAAATACAGCATTTGAGGTATGATCTTTGCTCGAAACATACAAATACTCATCAGAAGGATTCGGATGGAGTGTGAGGCTGTTTGAGGGCAATTCATTAAATCCAGTTGGCCAGTCCACCACTGTGACTGAGTACTCCAGTTGAAAAAAGCAATCTTTGGCGATATCGGTATTATATACATTCACCTCTAACTCATATACCCCTGGCTCAGTATAAGTGTAGGTAGGTGTTTGTACCTCCGCTATCCCACCATCCCCAAACTCCCATACCCAGTAGCCGATATGATTCGATACATTTGTAAATGTATGTGGCAC
Source organism: uncultured Chitinophagales bacterium (assembly GCA_964480615.1). Taxonomy (GTDB): domain Bacteria; phylum Bacteroidota; class Bacteroidia; order Chitinophagales; family UBA2359; genus CAYZQX01. The sequence goes on from CAYZQX010000576.1 coordinate 1,678, forward strand.
ATTAGTATGCAAAACTGACAAACTATCCAATT
>CAYZQX010000577.1:0-1701 GCA_964480615.1 uncultured Chitinophagales bacterium
CTGTTCGTGGCACAACGATAGGGATGCGGAATGGTTTAGTCTTATTCACTGACTCCCATTACCAATGTTTTAGGTAAACTGAGTTGTTATAAACAGCGGATTATATATAGAGATAAATAAGGAGTCAGTGAATAAGACCGAAACGCAGTGTAGCCTGGAGCAGCCCGGGCCTGTAAGGCATCGCCATAAATTTCAATAATAAAATGATTAAGCAAGCACTAATTAGGAATATTGCGAGCTCGCTCATAGAGTGCATCTAATGGTTTTCTATAATAAAATAGTGCCATCGCAGCGAGCATACAAAGACCTGAAAATATATAGTAGGTTATGTGTATATGCTCAATAAAAAATGGCAGAGAAAACAGCAATCCAAAAAATATTCTTATCATAAAATTTATAGCAAGCACTACACCACTGGTGCGTCCTATTACTCTGTTAGGAATCGTGGTGAGTATGAACTGAAAGCGCAGTATGCGCGCCCCTGCATTGCACAATCCTATGAATAAAAATAACCCTATAAATAACCAAGTATGAAATACGGTAGCCATCAACAGATAGGCTATTACACAGAACAATGTCATTGCCAATATGCCTTTGACTGGTGAACCTTGGTGGAATATGCGCCGAATAAATATACCAGATAAGATCGCACCTAATGCAAAGGCAATTTCACTCAAGCAATATACCCAAGAATCAGCTTGCAATGCCTTGGTAATATAAGTTGGATTGACAGCAAAGGCACTGAGCAGGATGGTGAGAAATATGGTAAATGAAGCATTGCCAAATACAAACTGTATAGGTTCTTTTTTAAAATATTGAATCCCTTGCTTATATCTTTCCCATAACCCACCTTGATCAATCGTGCGCTCGGTAATAGAATAATAGCTAATGCTGCTAACCACAAAAAATGTGATGATATAAGTTAGTCCATCCAGTAAAAATATTTCAGTGAGATCCCACTTGGGAATCGATATGGGAATAAGCATGCCCAGCAGTTGAAAATCGTATTGAAAACCAGTTAGCAACATAGCTGCTAATGCACCTGAAAAAACACTGGTAAGCTGTCCCTGTATCTCCAAATAAGAAGTCATACGGATATAATCTTTAGGGGGCAATATCTCTTGTATGAAAGCAAACTGAGTGGGGTAATGCGTGGTAAATATGAGAATCGAAACACTAAACACAATGGCTGCTAAAAGACTTGGCACATAACCGAGGTAGAGCCCGTATGTACCTACAGCAATCATGACGAGCGCGCCTACTATGTTCTCAGCCATCAAAAGTTTTTTGCGGTCGAGGCGATCCACTAATGTGCCACTGTATAAACTCCAAAATAATCCTAGTATATTTGCAGTTGCATATATGAGCATCCACAATGAACTTTTCTCATATATATTAGCAAAATACCAAGGGATGGAAATAACTGATATTCCTTGGGCTATTCCTGAAATGGTATTAGCCAAAAAAATTCGACGGATAGTAGGTAGGTTTTCCAAAATTATTGAAAAATGAAACAGTGAATTGACTTTATTAAAATAAAAACCCCAAAATTAATACATGATGAAAGGCCATAGAAGACGAGATATAGAAAATGAGCAACCGCAATTGAAACTTTTACACCATAAGATGCAAATGTACTGCGCCTATAGGGAAAGATGTAAATCAGAAATTATCAATAAAATTAAATCCCTCAATGGTGAA
>CAYZQX010000578.1:0-1698 GCA_964480615.1 uncultured Chitinophagales bacterium
TGACAAATGATATGTACTACGAATCCAGCTTGCAGGAGCGAAAGACATTCTTTATAATATATTCTATCATCGAGTGGTGAATGGTCAGTAGTGACCATACATACAATCTTAGGCTTAGCTTTTTCCAATTTATTAGCACTTAAAAGGATTATCTATAAAGGTTTTCTTGCTTGAGCCATTCATTGAGGGAATCCCAAAAAGGTTGATTATCCACCTGCTGCGGCCATAAAACCTTAGACCCATGGTTGCCATCAGTAATAGGTTTATAAAAATGTATATGATCTTGATTTTTCACAGCCGTCAATAACCTATAAACATCTTCCAATTCATGTTTAGCAGCAGTAACATAGATTGGTACTTGAAGATCAGCTATATGCTCAGCGAGTTTAAAATCATCGCCATAATATTCGCCTGGACTATAAGCGATAACTGCTTTAACATGTTTCATAACTGTGGATAAATACAAGGACAATCCAGCAGTGTAAGAGCTTCCCATCAATATTATATCACCACCACTTAAGTTATGAAAATACTGAATGCTTGCGCGCATATCAGGTAAAGAAGCTAGGAAGTCGTACTTCAATCCAGCCTCTAAAGCTCGATTATGGGTGCCATTTTCGTGATTATTCATATCTCCACCTGATCTTAGATCTACTCTTAATACGTTAAAGCCCCGATCGTAAAAAACCTTTGCAGCATGATCAAATTCCGATAGATTACTACCAGCCTGATGAAACATCAGTATCGATATGGATTCAGGCGAATTCCATAACAGTTGGCCATTGATAATCAAACTGTCTTCGGAGGTTATTGTAATATTTTTGATTTCAGATGGCATAATAATTTTTTCAATTTTCGGATTTGATTCTTGAGCTTGTGTACAAGAAATAAAGGACATGAAAAAATATAATAGCTTATATTTTTGATTTCGTAATTCTTGATGTAGAAAAATCATACTAACGATTTTAATTTGTTATTAAATAATAGTTGAGAAAAATCGTTTGAAATAGTAATACCTACTGCGATAGGGATAGGAGCGGTACCCCACAGCGTATAAGGCAACCTAAAAGGTTGTCCTTATTAAGCGAGGAGTACAAGCGGATAGCCCGGGCCTTTAGGCATCGCCTCACTAATCAAAAATAAATGCCATAGAACCTAACAATTTTCTCAAATACTTGTCAAAATTTTATGCAAGTTTAATGATTATTTTGTTACAATAGGATTTGAGGATAAATTTGAATTAGGAATAGCGCATTCTATTATGAAGCAATACTCAAAAGATTAATTTATTATTGACAATAGAGGACTTAATTGAAAGTTGAATAAAAAAAATAGCATATTTGCAATCATGTTTACAATCCGAGCATACGGGATTCTGAGGCGTGAGTTATCGCTGTTAATATCTAAAGAAATCATAAATTCAGTTGCCTATACTAAATTTCCAGGTGGAGGCTTGGAATATGGAGAGGGGTTAAGGGAATGTATAATTAGAGAGATCGAAGAGGAATTAGGATTAGTGGTAATAGGGCTATCGCATATCTATACTACTGATTTTTTTGTAGCCTCCGTATTTGGTCCAGAGAAAAAACAGGTGATCAGTGTGTATTACGACTTGACAGTTAAAGATTTAGGTAACCTGCTGTATATACCTGATCATCAGTTAGTTACTACAAATGAAAAAAATCAACATGTGGGATG
>CAYZQX010000579.1:0-1691 GCA_964480615.1 uncultured Chitinophagales bacterium
TCTTCGGGGCTTTACAGCGTATATATTTATAAAACTAGAAATAACTAATTAAAGTTACAATGTAAAGCGTTTCTTGAATTTTAGAACCCTAATGATAGTTGCAATAACTACATAAAGTCTAGGCTCTATAAAAAGGATTATCAATTTAGTATTTACGAAACTGAATTTTAGTGCAACAACTACAAAAAGTCTAGTGTATTTTTATTGATTCACGATTTTGGAACTACGATTTACGATCCTGAAGTTTGTTGCAGCAATTACACTAAGTCAAGAGTCTAGTGTCTGGTGTCCAGCGTCCGGTTATAGCGATAGGGATAGCAGTGGATATCCTTTTAGGAGGCTTTAGAATTGCTGAAACTATTTTGATTGTAAATTGCTTAGTAGGAAGTAAATAATTGATTACTTGTACTGCTCAGCCTCCTAAAAGATAGGAACGAATAGCCCGGGCCTGTAAGGCATCGCCATCAGCTATAATATAATCTATTCTATGGTTTTTAATCAAGCCATATTTAGCTCAAGTATGCATTAAATTATTGAGAGGAGATATACTGTGATGTATGTCCTATTTCTTAGATCACTTAACTAATCAAAATGAATCAATATGCTATTCAATCGGGATATTCTATAATGACCAATATTTTAGTTTGTCAATCTTGCCACGGAATACCCCTTTGATATCTAATAAGATTCCATTATTAGAAGATAACTGACAAAAATAATTTTCGTTTTGCTCTTTGTATTCATCGTGTGATACAGCTAAGATAATACAATCATAATCATTGTCCAGTTGCTCGGTTAGTTGTATTCCATACTCGTGAAACAGTTCTTGTGAGCTTGCGTGAGGATCAGTAAGATGCACATTAATAGAGAAGGATTCGAGTTCGTGCATGAGATCAGCCACTTTGGAATTACGAATATCACATACATTTTCTTTGAAGGTAGCACCCATAATTAAGACCTTTGCATTAGAGATAAATTTACCTGCTCTTATGATGTATTGAACCGCTTTTTTAGCGATGTATGAACTCATTTCATCATTGACCCTTCGCCCTGACAATATTACTTCGGGATCATACCCAAGAGCCTTAGCTTTGTATGTCAAATAGTAAGGATCCACACCGATACAATGTCCACCTACTAGTCCTGGAAAATAGGGACTAAAATTCCATTTGGTGGATGCCGCTTCAATGACTTCATTGGTATTGATACCCATACGATCGAAGATGATGGCCAGCTCATTCATAAGGGCAATATTGAGATCACGCTGTGTGTTTTCGATGATCTTAGCTGCTTCAGCTACCTTGATGGAAGTGGCTCTATGTACGCCTGCTTCTATCACTATTTCATACACCTTGGCCACGATGTCTAATGCCTCTGCATCAGAACCTGAAACTACTTTTTTTATCTTTGGCAATGGGTGATTTTTATCACCTGGATTAATGCGTTCGGGTGAATAACCCAGCTTAAAATCAACGCCCAGAACGAGACCCGATAATTTAGAAATGATAGGCAAGCAATCTTCCTCTGTACATCCCGGATACACGGTACTTTCAAATACGGCATAGTCCCCTTTTTTCATCACCCTTCCCAAGGTGGAGGAGGCCGATTTCACAGGTATAAGATTGGGTACTTTGTGTTCATCAACAGGTGTAGGAACCGCTACTATAAAGAATTTAGCTGCTCTCAATTCT
>CAYZQX010000580.1:0-1687 GCA_964480615.1 uncultured Chitinophagales bacterium
ATCCATCACCATGATTCGCTCGGCCAAAATGCCATTTAACAAAGATTTAATACTCAATTCTCAAATTATTTTAAAATGCAAAGGTAAAGTCTTGGAATTAATACCAACAATTACCATTTTTGCGGCGCATAATTTTTTTTATTATATATCATTCATTACATGAAAGTCACCGATCACCTAAAAAATACAAAAAAAACAATATTTTCATTTGAAGTATTGCCACCACTCAAAGGTTCGGGGATTAAAGCCGTGTATGATATGCTTGACCCATTGATGGAACACAAGCCCCCATTTATCAATGTGACCTACCACCGATCAGAATATATTTATAAAAAAAATACAAGCGGCGGATTTAACAAGGTATTTGTTCGCAAGAGACCGGGAACCATTGGTATATGTGCCTCCATACAAAATAAATATCAAGTGGATGCTGTTCCACATCTTATATGTGGGGGCTTTACAAAAGATGCAACCGAAGATGCACTCATTGAATTGCATTTTCTTGATATTGATAATGTGTTACTACTCAGAGGGGATGCTATAAAAAGTGAATCCATCTTCATTCCCGAAGATAATGGACATGCATTCGCCCTCGATCTTGTCAATCAAGTCAATAGTATGAATAGAGGCAATTACCTCGATGATGATTTACAAGGAGTCGTATGTACTAATTTTTGTGTTGGTGTAGCTGGTTATCCAGAAAAACATTTTGAGGCACCTAACCTAAAATCAGATCTAAAGTTCTTAAAAGCTAAAATTGATTCCGGTGCTGATTACATCATTACACAAATGTTTTTTGACAATAACCATTTCCTTCAGTTTGTAAAACACTGTAGAGAAGAAGGAATAACGGTACCGATCATACCAGGCATTAAACCTATTACCCGAAAAAAACAGATTAGCACCATACCTAGAACATTTCATGTAGATATTCCTGAAGCATTGTATGATGCCATCGAAGCTTGTGAGACTAATGAAGCAGTCGAACAAGTAGGAACTGAATGGTGTGTGAATCAATGCAAAGAATTAATGGCTTTAGACGAAGTAAATTGCGTTCATTTTTTCACTATGGGTAATTCAAAACAAATAACAAAAATCCTCAATCAAATAGGATAGCGACAGCTCATTAATTTTTATTGTATTGTCGAATCAATTTTCTCTTTCATGGTAGATTGGCAATTATGTATTTATCATACTTAATAGAAGATTTCCTATTCTAACATTAGTTACTACGGCAATATAAATTCTAGTCCCTATTAGCTGGCTCAGGGCATCACCCGCCCACGATCTACAAAGCATACTAGTAGCTATAATTGTTTAATCGCATTACATACTCATATCGGTTGTGATCCTATGGGCGGGTCGGGCTGTACGAGACTACGCTTGCGCTTCGGCCCTTCGCTGCACTTCGGGCAGCCACTGCGTGGCTTCTCTCCCATCCCTGATGCTTATTATCGAAATACGATTACCGATTCAAGATTACCAATTTACGATCTTGATAGGATAGCGTGATTTACGATTACCGATTTAGAATTTACGAGAATAAAGCTGGTTGCAGTAACTACACTAAGTCCAGTGTCTAGCGTCCAGTGTCCAGGGATTAATATCCTGCATCAGCGATAGGAATAGTGGCCTGTAAAGGCCAGCCCAGAGGGCCGCAGCGAAGCGGAGCTATGGATAGCGCGAC
>CAYZQX010000581.1:0-1685 GCA_964480615.1 uncultured Chitinophagales bacterium
ATTACACGGTCTGAGCGAACAAGATCCATTGTTAAACTCTGAAGTCTTAGATTCCATAGAGCTGGCTAAGATTTCAGATCATATCACTAATTACAATAATACAATATCAGATCTCTCAGAGGAATATGGATTTCAGGTATTTGATGCTGCTGGTGTAATGGGCCGATTAAATGGTGGTTATAATTACCAGGGTGCAGATTATAATGGACGATATATTCAGGGTGGCGTATTTGGTCTCGATGGCATACACCCAACTACAAGGGGGTATGTGTTATTTACAAATGAGCTTTTGAGAACCATTAATGCGACTTTTGGTAGCAGCTTACCCCTCCTTGATCCTATGTTATACAAGGGTATAGAATTTCCGTAAATGTAATAGGGTAATTTGCCGTAACACAAATTTTCAAGCTATTTTAGCAAAAAAAAGGCTAATTATCATTTTTGTAATGCATTGGCATTATTTATGAAGTGTATAGTTAGTATAGAAAAGAATTGAAAGAGAAGGGCATTTACAGGCATTTATTATTATTTATTGCTGCGGTCTTACTGGGATTTTCCTGGTTTGCTCCGAGGCATCTCTTTTATCAATCTGATCTTGATAAGGTTTCTGTACATTTATCCAATCGTCTGTCGGAAAACGAAGAAGAATTTTATAAGATAATAGGGCAGGAGTCTTCTATTTTTAATAGCCTCGCCAGTCATACCTACGATGAATCACAGTTATATAAGGCAGCTAAGATTCCATTTTCCATTCAGATATACGAAAAGTCTAATTTAGTTTTTTGGAATGATCAGCGGGTAAGCCTTCCAGAGTCCGAGGTGGCCTTAATGCCTAATGGGGTTAGTTTTTTGTTTCTTCAAAATGGCTATTACCAAGTATTAAAGACTAGTATGCCTTACCAAAATGGGGATGATGGCATACGCATAATTGTGGGATTCTTTCTCCTCCAGCACAAATTCAATATTGATAATAAATATTTAGAGAGCAATGTTAATCCCAATCTCGATCTACCAAGAGGTATTGTATTTAGCCTTACTCCAGAAAAAAATAGCAAGCGCATAGAAAACAAAGCGAGGACTAGCTCTATCTATATCTATCAAGATCCATTAATCGCTAAAGACAAACCTTTCGATTACTTTTCATACATCGGATTATTGGGGTTAATATTACTAGTAATATGGATTGTTAGATATGCCGATTTTATCAATAGGAGAGTAAATACTGAATTGGCACTTGGCTTTCTAGTAATCACCTTGTTCTTATTGAGGATTTGTATATATTATTTTGATTTCCCTATATCATTTAGAGAAAATGAAATATTTTCTAGAAACCAAGATGTTTTTATCCTTTCGGAATCCATTGGTGATTTAGTAATTAATATCATCGTTTTTTCGATAATTATTATATGTGCTACACGCTTTATAACAATCAAGACGAAGGATAATATGATTAAAGCGCAAAGGCGCTTTTTTAGTGGTATAGCTATTTTTATATTGCTTGTTTCTATCTTTTTTGTATTTACAATCGCTCGTAATTTATTTCTCAATACCTCATTTACCCTAACAGTACTCGATATTGTAGAATTAAATTATGCGTCCATATTCGGATTATTAGGCATTTTAATTTTATTTTATACCTTATTCGTATTTATTCTTCACATAGTAGATTGGATCGGTAAGCTAGG
>CAYZQX010000582.1:0-1678 GCA_964480615.1 uncultured Chitinophagales bacterium
CGGTAAGACTATCCCCATGTCTTGTGTATATACGCAAATAAAAGGTAGCAAAAATCATGACCAAGATGATTCCACCTAATGCAGTACCTACATTAATCCAAACAAATTTGGATTTCAACAATTCCTTAAGCTGGCTGAGCAATTTTTTTAACACCGTATGTAATGATTTGGTCAATAAACTGAAATGGGGTATATCCGTTGATTGCAGCTTGATGAAAGATGCAGGTAGCCGGTGTCATCCCCGGCAATGAATTGATCTCGATGATATATGTTTTTATCGTTCCGTCCTTGTATATCTTTACAAATGCATCAATACGTGCATAGCCTTCGATACCCAATATTTTTGCCACTCGTTTTAATGTTGATTTTACGGATTCATTAATTTGTTCATTGGCGATCTTGTCTTTTGAAAAACGAGCTGGGGTTATATTCTGCCCTTCTCCTGCTAGAAATTTCTCTTCTAAGCTCAATACTTCATTGATCGCTAAGGACTCCGATGGATTGAGGATTTCAATCTCATAATCATAACCCAGCTCATTGTAGTGGGTGAGCAAGCCACCTGTAACTTCTAAGAAATGGTCGGCATCGCCTTTGGAAATATACTGTTCTGCTAAGAAGTAATTTTTTGTTGGAAATTCTTCTTTTTCTTTCAGACCTAGTATGGATCGGTGTTGTTCTATGGCATTGTCCAGCTCAAACATCAGGCTTACATAACTCTCTAATTGAGTGCTATTCTTAATCAGTTTTACCGCTGAGCTACAGCCATCATCATGAGGTTTTAAGATGAATGGATAACCTAAATTATTTTCTATTTGAGCGATGATTTCTGCTTTGGATGCTAGCCATTCAGCCTTGCTTACAAATAGCTGATCGGCCACAAGCATGCCATTTTCTTTGAGCAGTTGATTCGTCCTGTATTTGTCGATAGTAATGGACGAAGTGTCAGGCCCTGATCCATTATAGGGGATATTCCTAGCCTCTAATGCCCTCTGTAGATTGCCATCTTCACCTGGTCGTCCATGCAATGCGATGAATGCAAAGTCTATGCTTGAAGCCAATTCATCAAGTGCTATTTTCTTGGGTTCAAATCGGGCATGCTTACCTACATATTTGGCTGTTATTTTTTCTGCTTGTTTCTTTATATTTTCTAACAGTGGCAAGGTCTCATGCACATCGATCTTGTGTTTTATATCATCGGCATTGTCTTTCAATAAGATGTTGATCGGCAGCTCATACAATTCATACGCAGCATCATTGCCAGTAAGAAAGAGCGCCTTGGGATTGTACTTGCCCGATGAATTTAATTTCTCATATATATTGCGTCCACTCTCTACACTAATATGTCTTTCTGAGCTGTATCCGCCTAGTATTACACCTATATTTGGTTTATTGTTTGTAAGGGTTGATTTGTTTACGAGCAATTTGTCAATGTTCATCAAGAGCTGTGTGAGCTTATAACTATTGCCATTGGTCTCTGTAAGGCGTGCCTTTATGGAATTGCGAATGATAAAGCTAATAAACTGAGATGGTGCTAGCCCTATCTCCGCCGCTTGATGAAAAAAGAAGGAAGAGGGCAGCATGCCACTAGTGGTATTAGGAACATTGAGCAGGATGGTGCCATCTTTTTTTATAAAACCAACTATGCGGGCATATACATGAAAATTAAAGGAAACAAATA
>CAYZQX010000583.1:0-1666 GCA_964480615.1 uncultured Chitinophagales bacterium
CCGTTCAGTTGCAACTGGTCTTCCATTTACCAATACCTTAATACTTTTTGCAGGTGCGTCAGTGGGACTATTGACACTGTAATTAATGCTAATTATATTGTTACTTACTGTGCTGCCATTTTCCGGGCTGTTTATGGTAATTGTGGGAGGTGATTTTTCAGTAATATCTGCTATTCCCGTTTTTTCTTTTTTTTCACCTTTGCGAAGATTTGCTAATGCAATGGCTTTGCTTTCATCATAAGTTTCTAAAATACCGTCAATAATATCAGGACGGTAAAACTGTTCCCTGAATCTCGATACTGGAAAAAACGAAGGTGATTTATCTACTCCATTATTTACATGCCACCCCAGGAAATCTTCCCCACCCGGTGAAGCATCGTAATAGCCAGATGGGGTAAATAGTACCCATCTTTTTTTATCATTATCTAAATAGAAAGCAAGTAACTCTTTACCATCTTCCATCCGGAACCATCGAATTGTTCCATCGCTTAATGCAGCAACTACAACTTTATCATTTCCGCTAATATTAACAGCCCATACCCCACCAACACTTGTTTTTGTAGCCCAAAGGATATTTCCTGAACTATCTGTTTTAAATATTTGCCCTCCATCTGCGCCAAAAACTATTTCAGTAGCATTACTGTTAATATCAACAGATCTGTTATTCTCCCATGAATCAATGGTATCGCCATTAATGACTGGCCGGCCCTGGTCATTCCATTTTGTGACTTTTACCCCCATAGTACTATCGGTCATAGATGGGAAAAGAGTATTTTCATTATGAAGTAAGCGGTCGCTTAAGTCAAAAGTGAGAGGTGTTTCGAATTGGGGTGTAAAACTAATATTGCTCCCGGCATGGCTAACCTTAAGGTGCTTTGTGTTCACTCCGGCATAATAATCATTATTTCCAGCTTCATATTGCCAAACCGGTATACCTAGTGAATCTATTACTATCAAGTGAGGATAGGCGCCCATTATTACCAAATTTCCATTAGGCAGGGATTTGATATCTTCAACGATATTTTTCGGTAATAATTTGATATCTGTATACTTTCCTCTTCCTCCCTCTTCCCAGATACGTATTATTTTTACCCATCTGCCAGCAGTAGTGTCAACCAATTTATCAGCAAAACGGCCTCCTATCAGGCGGGTACCATCAGCAGTAAAACTTAAATGGGAAACGGTACCATTTAGATTTTCAGTATCAGGAGTTGATAACAATCGTAGACTACCTGCCTCACGCAATTCAATTGTTTGAACATCCTCATAGCCTATTGCCAGTATAGTACCTGCGGGGTTATAGCATATGGAAAGAGGTTTTTCCCCACTCAATTTTTTTTCCTCACTTAACAAAAGGAACTTATTATCATATTGTCGAATAGTGCCATCATAACTAATAGTCGCCAGCCGGGATCTGGAATCAAAAGCCAGGTTTCTGACACTGCCTTTGTAGCCCTCTAAATGTTTATATAAACTCCAGTTAGTAGTACTGTAAATAAGAACTCCTCTTTCTCTGCTCATCCCAACGGCAATAAATTTTCCATCAGGTGAGAATTCAATATCATAGGTATAATTAGGTATTTTTTTAATTAGTTGTAAGATATTACCTGTTTGAATGGATATGACATAAATAGTACTGAAGTATTTATTTTCCGACTCTGTAATG
>CAYZQX010000584.1:0-1641 GCA_964480615.1 uncultured Chitinophagales bacterium
GAAACAACGTGTAGCGAGGAGTACAAGCACAGAGCCCGGGCCGCAGGCATCGCCATAATCACATAATTATGAGTTATTTAGCAAGCCCTACCTATGGTAAAAATAAATTCGCAAGAATTACCCCACTGCGAGCAACCAAGCGTAGCGCTGGTTCTTGTTGCTATTAAAAACTAAAAATTCACAAGCAACCAAGCTATGTGCAGGTTTTGGCTTGCCATTGAAAATAAACTATTCAGCAAGGAGCGAGGAGTATAGCGTAAAACCAAGCGATAGCGCAGGTTCTTGCTACCATAGTAAAAATAAAATTGCAAGTAACCTGAGCCTATAAGGCATCGCCATAATTGCATTGTTTTCTATTATATAAAACCGATTAGTATTACTGCATCCTCTTGTGAAACTCTATAAGCCATAACAATAATATATTCAGTTGTAATAATTTACTTCTATGATTATTAGCTCCATCACTACCCTTTTTATGCAATTAACTGAAAAAAATAACAATGGCCTCCACCTATTGATTAATATACATTTTGCTAATTAAAACCAGTTAAAGCATTTATTTTAGTAATAGTTATCGAGTAATAAGTATAAGTTAAAATTCTGGTTATTGTAATTGTCTTTAATGATTTGTATCAAGGATTGCTTGTTCACATCGCTCATCCTTTTTTTTTGTATTAAGCGGTACAGTTTATCGGCGAGAAGGAGCACTTTTTTCTCATTTTGCTGGGCTAGCGATTGATGGTGTAGGATGCTATCCCATAGCTCTTGAATTCCCTGGCCAGCTGTAGCGGAGGTTTTTATTACTGGGGGGATCCAACCTTGGGGGTGGTTCTCTTCGATTCGATCTTCTAAGATATGGGCCATCAAGTCGGCCCCTGCCCTATCGGCTTTATTCACCACATATATATCACCTATTTCAAGAATGCCCGCTTTAATCCCCTGTATTTCATCACCTGACTCGGGTACTAATACCACGATAGAGGTATCTGCTAGTCCAGCAATTTCCACCTCGCTCTGCCCTACTCCTACCGTCTCTACTAGGATATAATCGAAGGGCTGTGCTTTGAGCACATCTACCGCTTCAATTATTTTCTCACATAGACCCCCTAATGCGCCTCTGGAGGCCATCGAACGCATATAAAAGCAAGGACTATTGTAAAACCTAGAAAACCTTATCCTGTCGCCTAATATTGCTCCATAATGAAATGGGCTGGATGGGTCCACGGCGATGATAGCCACTTTCTTGTCCGCCGCAATGAGGTGTTCCACTAGGCGATCCGTCAATGTGCTTTTTCCCGCTCCTGGGGGGCCTGTAATGCCGATAACGGGCACTGCATTAATCTTTAGGGATTTTAGAATCTCATTGTATCCATCCGATTCGTTTTCCACTAGTGACAACATTCTTGCGATAGCGCGCTGATTGATGTATTGCAATTTTTATTTTTTTTATTACACAGACTTAATACGATAGGCATACACAATTACTTGAGCTGGTAATGGAACGCTACAGTAGGAACTGCTAGTTCTTAGGCTTTTTTACTCGGTTTGTATTTAGCCATCTGTAACCATTGCTGTCCATTGCGTTCTTGTAGTATCGACCACCACTCCTCTGGTTTTTTATTTTTCATTTAAAAAATCCAA
>CAYZQX010000585.1:0-1604 GCA_964480615.1 uncultured Chitinophagales bacterium
TTCCCAAAGGATATCTTGTTTCCTGGCTAGTAGGCTAGGTAAGGTTTTGAGGTAGCGCAAAAAGATGTGTACGATTTCTTTGAGCATCTTTATCCCAAATACAAAACCTAATAAGAGCACCATACTTAGTAAGCCAGTTTCCACAATTATTGGGGTTTTGTAATACCCAAGGATCGCTAATAGTAGGAGCAATAAATATTGAAAAATCAAAAGCAATGGGATCAAAAATTTGCCAAATTTTTGGAAGAAAAAAGCCAGCTTGTATTGGAAAGGTAGTTTTGAAATGGGTCCATTTTTTAATCCTAAAATTTGAACAAGTCCCTTGTTAATTCTATTCATCCTGCCCGATTGATACATATCGGGAAAGCTGCGATCATATACCATGGCAAGAGGATTCATAATGACTCTATAAGACTGGCCAATTATATGTATGGGTGTGTAGAGGTCATCGAGTATTAAATCACTTGGCAAGTCCTGATATAGGTTTTTTCGGATCATATAAAAACAGCCATAACTACCGATGGTACTACCTGCTATGGATTCTAATTCTTTGACCTTATTGATCCATTTTCTAAATACACTATTGTTATTGGAATGTACGAGCATAGCACTACTAGCGCCTATGCTTGGGTTCGTCATGTCGGACAATAGTAAGGAGATACAATGATCCCCTAGTGACTGTCGGGTATCTGAAAATAAGAGGATAGGATACTTTGCTTTGCTAACTAGAAAATTGAGTGCTTTGGGCTTGCCTGATCTAGTGGGTTGTATAAATATTTCGATGCGTTCATCCTTCTTATATGCTTCTAGTATTGAATTTGTATCATCATCAGAACCATCGGAGAATATCAATAATTCATAGGCAATATTACTAGGCAATTGGTTTTTTAAAGCTTCTATTTTAGCTGCAATATGATCTTGTTCATTGTAGCAAGGCATTAATATAGACAACTCAATTGTATGGTCACTTATTCCTGTTCTTGCTAGGGGTTGGGGTCTTAATTTAGACCATATATATAATAAGATTGGGTAGCCAAGGCTCAATAAAAATATGAATACCCAACTTAAAATAAACAATGCGATATAATAGGAATAATTCAATCTGAACTACGGATAATTTCTAATAGGGCTTAAATATACAAAAGGCTATTAGAACTCCTTCTAATAACCTTCTTATTATTGTGTAAAAATGATCTAATTAATGCTTTCTCATAACTAAAAATAAGGAGATTATGGCGATGCCTTACAGGCTCGGGCTGCTCCAGACTACACTTACTGGCAATTACTTTTTTCAGAGGCCGCCAGAATCTTCGCAAGTTCGATTTGTTTTCAGTCCTGTCAGCTGCCGCTCTCCTTACACGAACTTTATAGATCAATATTGTGTAATTAGGGCTTGCTAAATAACTCATAAGTATGCGAATTTGGCGATGCCTGCGGCCCGGGCTATTTGCTACAAGTCCTCGTTACTTGCTGAATAGTTTATTTTCAATGGCAAGCAAGAATCTTCGCTATCGCTCGATTTGTGCCTCGCTGTGGGCTTTTCGCGTCTATCCCTATCGCGAATACAACTTGAAGGAGCAATGGCTATGAGAAGACATTTTATA
>CAYZQX010000586.1:0-1601 GCA_964480615.1 uncultured Chitinophagales bacterium
TTATAGAAATAGAAACAAAATAAGCACAACAAATCCTATTAAACAATGCGCTGCAATTGGAATTGAATACAATTAGCTATATGCTGAAAATTATTGTAATAATCATCATTATACATAGCAATCTTGCACACTGTTATTCTAATTGATTTAAGGATGAAGATGGCTTTGAGATTAACCATAATCCTATAAATGTAAACAATCCATTAATGATCAATAACTCGTGCGAAAACTTATATCCATCAAACCAATCAACTGAATACTTATCCAAATAATAAATAATGACTGGTGATACAATACATATAATAGGGGTAAGCTTATCAACCGTTTTGCGATTAGTGAATATGCCAAAGAAGAAAAGACCCAGCAATGGCCCATAGGTATAAGAAGCCACTTTGAGAACAGTGTCTATTACTGCAGCACTATTGAATGCCTTAAAAATTAAAATGACAATCAATAAGAGCATTGCAAAGAGTAGGTGTATGATGGTTCTGGTTTTTTTCTTTTCGGCTTCTGTTTTTTGCTGATTTTTATCTAATCCCAATATGTCCACGTAAAATGATGTGGTAAGTGTAGTAAGCACTGAATCGGCAGAGCTAAAAGTGGCCGCGGTAAGACCCATAATAAAAGAGAGGCCCGCTAATAACCCAAGATGATTTAATGCTAATAAAGGAAACAATTTATCAGTATCGGGCTTGCCAGCTATATTGAGTGGCAATTCGATGTTAAATTCATTTTTATACATCCACAACAATGCGCCAAGACATAGGAAAAAAATATTGGTGATGACCATGATCACACTGAACCATGTAAGATTTTTCTGGGCTTCGGGCAAGGACTTAATAGATAGATTTTTTTGCATCATATTTTGATCCAATCCCGTCATCGCAACAGCAATAAATATCCCGCCAAAAAATTGTTTTAGGAAATAAGATTTCTCCTTATAGTCCCAAAAAAATATTTGAGCATATTCACTTTGCTGCACTTTCTGAACCATCCCAATGAGTCCAAGATCCATCGTATTAGCAATTACTATAAGTGAGAACAAAACCCCTAATAACAGAAATAGGGATTGAAAAGTATCCGTCCACACCAGCGACTTAATTCCACCCTTGGTTGTGTAGAGTATAATCAATACAATGATCCCAGTCACATTCGCCCAGAATGGGATATTGTACGCATCAAAAATAAATATCTGTATCACAGATGCAGTGAGGTATAACCTCGCTCCAGCACCTAATAATCGGCTTACAATGAAAAGTGAAGAACCTGTAGTCTCGGTAACTTTTCCTATCCGCTGTCCAAGATAAGAATAGATGGATACAAGGTTGCGCTTATAGTATATTGGTAAGAGTATGTAAGAGATAACAAAATAGCCAAAAAAATAGCCAAACACCAATTGCAGATAAGAAAACTTCGCTGCCCCTACAGCTCCAGGTACTGAAATAAAAGTAACCCCGCTCAAGGAGTCAGCTAACATCCCAAAGGCGACAATATACCATGGACTCATCTTGTTTCCTAAGAAATAACCCTCCGCATCATTGTGTCGCGACATCCGCCAACTGATGAGCAAGATGAGTAAAAAATACAAACTTATACATCCG
>CAYZQX010000587.1:0-1587 GCA_964480615.1 uncultured Chitinophagales bacterium
AGGAATGGGTCCTATATGTGTACACGAAAGACTCAAACCATATCTTCCCCAAACCCATTTTTTGAGCGATAACAGTGATGAACTGAATACCCTGAAAGCTGTATCAGCAGCGCCTTACGGCAGTGCTAGCATATTGCTTATATCTTATGCCTACATTAAACTTCTTGGTGCTAATGGATTGCAATATGCCACAGCAATTGCTATACTTAATGCGAATTATATGAAAGCCATATTAGCACCACATTATGACGTATTATACGAAGGTGCGAATGGACGTTGTGCACACGAATTTATTCTCGATTTTAGACCATATAAAAATTCTGCCGGAATCGAAGTAGAAGATGTAGCAAAGCGACTGATGGACTATGGATTTCATGCGCCCACCGTATCCTTTCCAGTAGCCGGCACATTGATGATTGAACCTACCGAGAGTGAACCCATCGAAGAGCTAGAAAGATTTTGCGATGCACTTATAGCCATTAGACAAGAGATCAAAGAGATAGAGGATGGCCTATATCCCAAGGATAATAATGTATTGAAAAATGCACCTCACACATTAGCTGATATTATGCAAGATGATTGGAATTTCCCTTATACCAGAAACAAAGCCTGTTCACCATTGAGCTATGTAAAGGCTAATAAATTTTGGCCATCGGTTAATCGCATTAACAATGCACAAGGTGACAGAAATTTAATATGTACTTGTCCTCCTATAGCTGATTATAGTTAGTGACAATAACTAGACACCTCTTATTACAACAAGCATTTCTTACAAATTGATTCGTGTGTATCTCATTGGATGATTTCAATATTGACCGCTTATAATTTTATTAGCGAACAGTCTTATATAGTAATAAAACTTCTAGGCAAAGCTGCAAAATATAACGGCAAAATACCAGCCTACATGGACGAGACATGGTAACATTATAGAATACCAAGATAACTGAGTACAATAGGAATTAACAAATTGGTAATAAGTTGTCGCAAATCCAGATTTGATTAAAATATCAGAAGATATTGAATAATCAATAAACATTCTTCTGTCAAAAAAGTACCAATACCAATAAAAGCAATTAGGGCGATGCCTGTGCGCAAAAGTATATCTAAAACACATAGCACTACACAGCGCACAGGCCCGGGCTGCTCCAGGCTTCGCTCGCGCTCCGGTACGGCAGGCATGAGGGCAATATACAAGCCACTACCATACCACTTAGCTAAATCTGATGCCCTCCTGCCTACCGCACTAAACCATTCCGCATCCCTATCGCTAAAAAAAACATTTCAACACTTTGTAAAACTAATATATACAGTATTGTTCATCAATACAAGATGCCAATTACTTTCTATTACTTTATCAGTAAATTTTAAGCAGCAAACTCCACAATTAAAATTTCTAAGTGTAACTTTAGCCCAAAAAACCATTTTATAAAATGTTCTTAGAAATAAATATTTTAAAAGGCAAATTGTATGCATCGCTCTTAGGCCTTATGTTTATTGGCTTTATATCCTGTCAAGTAGATGAGGACCTTACGGTAACCACTATAGAGGAACTTGAAGAAAAGTTAGAAACTGAGTTAACCGAGGAAG
>CAYZQX010000588.1:0-1575 GCA_964480615.1 uncultured Chitinophagales bacterium
CGGCACCCCGCAGCGACCTTTTGGGAGCGAGGAGTATAGCGGATAGCCCGGGCCGTAGGCATCGCCAAAATCGCATATTTATGAGTTATTTAGCAAGCCCTAATTATCAAGCCCTTTTTATAGCAAAAAATAGGGTCAATTACTAGGGCTCTTACTTCTTCCTGTTTTACAAAACCTCTACGTCTTACAACTAGGCATAGAGGTTTTTTATTTTGCCAAATTAAAGCATGAAAAAAGCCCTTGTAAAAAATTACAAGGGCTTAGCTATTATTCTAAAAAGCTGTATTGCTTATTTCTTAACCAATCTTTCAGTATAAGCGCGACCAGCTAGTTGCAATTGTAATATATAAGTTCCAGCAGCAAGGGATTCAATACTCAAATGAATAGAGTTAATACCTTTTACAGCCACTATATCGTGTATAGCTATATTCTTTCCTGCGATGTCATATATTACCACAGTAGCAGGCATGTTATCTTCTGAGCTAAACTCTACCAAAACATTGTCTAATGCTGGCACTGGAGATATGTGTAAGCTCTCTGTATCTTGAGTATTTCTCACCAAGGTAACTATTTCACTCATTACTACTTCTCCATTCAAATCATATTGTGCAAGTTGATAATAATACACACCCGCCTGTACATCTTTATCATTGTATGAATAGGAGATTATAATATTACTATTTCCTGCAGCTGGCTCATTAGCAATAGCCTCAAAGTTTACACCATCTGTGGATCTCAATAATTGGAAATAATCGCTATTTACTTCTGTGGCTGTGGTCCAGTTTAATTGATTACTGTCATTCAAGACCTTACCAGTAAAGCTAATTAATTCGATTGGTGTAACTATACACTCTACGGTTTCATCTTCTACTGTTATTATACATTGAGGATGATCCACTACATATACGGTATAGGAATAACCAGTTCCACTAAGGAAAGGCCCATCAATGAAACCACCATCAACCTGACCACTTTGAGCTTCAGGATTCGTAGAAGTTACATAATAGCCATTATTGCCAGCGTTACCACCTATATTTTGAATAATTAATTGATAAGTTGAATGATCCACGTCACAATTAATATCTACGATTACATTAAAATTTGAACACACATCACTGATTCCAGGATATATACCTGCATCGAAGCTCAAATCATCGATATTAAAATCTGTTATATTAAAAATCTCCGTAAATCCAGAACCCAT
Source organism: uncultured Chitinophagales bacterium (assembly GCA_964480615.1). Lineage (GTDB taxonomy): Bacteria > Bacteroidota > Bacteroidia > Chitinophagales > UBA2359 > CAYZQX01. Next base: position 1,205 of record CAYZQX010000588.1, read on the forward strand.
AAAATCACTATCCTCGAGATCTGTACCATTGTTAGGATCAGTAAGTGTATAACCATCAGGCACTCCTATCCCTATGTAATAAGAACCTAGAGCTACATTAGGGAAGTAATAGTAACCATCGCCATCAGTTTCATCGGTGGCAATTATAGCACCGCTAGCACTATATAAGGTCACAGGCACACAGCACACACCTTCTTCGTTGTCATCCTGAATACCATCTTGATCCCAGTCATACCATATATAGTTACCGATATTTACTGTTTCATTCTCTTGATAAATTCCAGCGTCAAAGCTCAAGTCATCCTCCATACCATTTGTAACAGTAAATGGAGCAGTAGTGCCGCTTAATAAGATATCACTATCATCTTGGT
>CAYZQX010000589.1:0-1571 GCA_964480615.1 uncultured Chitinophagales bacterium
ATACTAAAAGATTATGGAATATGCAAGTGCAAAGGAAATGCACAATAATTTCTGCCTTTTAGCAAAAAAGCTTGCATCATAAATATGAAATGTCTTCTCTTACAGAGTGCTCTTTCAAATTGTATTCGCGATAGGGATCGCAGCGACACCCCACAGCGACTTTAGGAGCGAGGAGTATAGCGTAGAGCCCGGGCCGCAGGCATCGCCATAATCGCAAACTTATGAGTTACTTAGCAAGCCTTAATTAAGAAACCGAATCAACTAAATAAGGTAAGTTTAATAGTCTAAGAATCATTATTCACGTTTATGAATATCCTTCAATCTAATGAACCACAATTTATTAAGATATATTTTATAAGTCAATTATTATTCGATCTATATCATAGAAATTACATTGACCATTTATAAAAATCTCTAAATAAGGATTGCCATAATAACTCATTGTGTTTTCCATTTTTTTTGATCAAGAAAAATATTTCTGATTCATTATAACCAGCCTTAATTAAGGTATGATAATAGTTTTTGGTATTGTTAATTGTTGATTGTCCTTCTTGAGCGCCGCAACTTAAGAATAACTGTGTGTCATAATGTTTTCCTACTTTTAAGGTAAGATCGTATAGAGGTGGAATAATCCAAAATGATGGCGAAAATGCACCAATTTTACTGAAAACATCTTGGTGCTTTAAACCTGTATATAGGGCGCTTATAGCACCGAGTGAACTTCCTACAATTGCAGTGTTTTCGCGCCAGGGAATCGTCCTTAACTTCTTATCCACAAAGGGTTTTAAATCATTGGCTATAAAGTCAGAGAAGTGGTTGCCATCCATCAGAAATTTGCCATTTCGATTCAATGGCACATATTCCGACTGACGGTGTTTCCTTCCATGTTCTATGCCTATGAGTATGGCCTCCTGAAAACCTTCTTGTCGAAGTTGTAACATGCTATTGTGTACCTCCCACCCTACCCCAAATGGTGCTTTCCATCCTTCGAAAATATTTTGTGCATCATTAAAATAAATAACGGGATACCTCTTAGATGTATTGGTCATATAATCGCTAGGCAAAAATGCCCATATCCTCCTGCGCCTTCTAAGGCTTGGAATGGTCTTTGCCTTTGCTAATAAAAATGGATGTACTGAAATATTTTTTAGTGTTTTCAATTGATACTAGTTTGGATGAGTTAACAGGATTAAAGAAAAATATTAAACGGCATTTACTGTATATAAATAAAATATATTTACCATGCGCACATCGAATTCCAGCTGTATAGTGAACTAGGTATTGATGACAATAAATACAATAATACCAATATTAGTGTAACAGACAAGCTTTAGATGTTAAAAGGCAACATATTGGTAACTAAAATGGAATAATATAGTTACGAAAAAAAAGATGAAAAGATTGATAATAGAGCAATATTGTTCAATATTATGAATCTATTATTCATCATTTCGGATAGCCTTAGCTTCTTTCATCAATGCTTCGAAAGCGCCATCACCTTCTATAATATGGGCATAGTTTCCCCCTCCCTCTTGGGTAATTTTTTTCATAAATTTATTAAATTTAACAAA
>CAYZQX010000590.1:0-1568 GCA_964480615.1 uncultured Chitinophagales bacterium
GTTCGATCATAGTCTTGATTTTTATGATTAATCGCATTACTTATTGATGATGTATTCATAGTAGTGTGCGATTAATATCGAGGAGCTAAGGTAATTAGTTTCTCATTCATCACTAAAAAGCCCTTGGCAATATTTTGTTCAGTTTACATATTTCTTTACAGTATAAATTTATGATTCACTCTATTGTGTTTAGCTAGCAAGAAATATTTTGTTAATAATCATTTCCGCAACTGTTCTTTTGTGCTAGTAATTATAATATTAAATTGAATTTGGGCGAAGCCTGCCCTTCGGCAAAGCTCAGGGACAGGCCCGGGCTATACAGGGCTGCGCTTGCGCTCCGGTACAGGGATGGCTGGCTGACTACAGTTTTATTTTAGAAGCTGTCAGCCAGCCAGCCCTGTACAAACCCTTCCTATCCCTTTCGCGATTAAATGAGTTGTGATATAAATGGAGACTTACAACCAACATATTAGCAGAAGGTTCTAATTATTCTTTAGTTTAACAACTATTGATTTGCATTAATGTCTCTGCCTTTTGCAATGTATAATAAACAGTTAGCAGGGGTATCTGCAATCAACTAGAGATGGTTGTGCTTTTTCTATTTTTTGATATCATCCTGTCTTTATGTCATTATTCGATTATTAAGTCTTTTGTCAGTACGCAATTCACATAGCATTGCTCAAAGAATATTTTGCTGTGATACATAAATAAATGACCTTTTATTCTATCAAATACTGACCTAATAGAACCAAGCAACTCCAATTAATTGCATTCGTCAAAACTTAATCTTTCTAAAATGATTCTCATTGCTTATTTTTGCACTAAAATACAAAACAATGGCAATGAGACAAATAAGGCTGCGTGATGCTATCCGTGAGGCAATGTCGGAAGAAATGCGATTAGATGAGCGTGTGTTTCTAATGGGCGAAGAAGTCGCAGAATACGATGGAGCCTATAAAGTTAGTCAGGGTATGCTCAAGGAGTTTGGACCTAAGCGCATAATAGATACGCCCATTGCAGAGCTGGGCTTTGCGGGTATAGGTGTAGGAGCAGCGATGAATGGCTTAAAACCTATCATTGAATTTATGACTTGGAACTTCGCAATATTGGCAGCCGATCAAATAATAAACAGTGCGGCTAAGATGCTACAAATGTCAGGCGGTAATTTCGGATGTCCAATCGTTTTTAGAGGACCTAATGGATCAGCAGGTCAGTTAGCAGCTACACACTCTCAGAGTTTTGAATCAATGTACGCCAATGTACCAGGTCTTAAGGTAATCTCCATCTCCAATCCCTATGATGCCAAAGGACTATTAAAGTCCGCCATCAGAGACAATGACCCAGTCGTATTTTTAGAATCAGAAGTGATGTATTCCGAAATGGGCGAAGTGCCAGAGGAAGAATATCTTATCCCCATAGGTCTAGCCGACATAAAAAAGTCTGGAACTGATGTAACCATCGTATCCTATAATAAAATGATGAAAGTAGCCCTATCAGCGGCTGCAGAGCTAGAAAAAGAAGGGATAAGTGCAGAGGTAATAGATCTGCGTACGATCAGACCTCTTGAT
>CAYZQX010000591.1:0-1544 GCA_964480615.1 uncultured Chitinophagales bacterium
GCAATTTACTTTCTTTGATAATTATAATCTCATTTTAGATCAATATTTCCATGATTCCTATTGTCAACTTGCGTCATTTATTAATGCTCTTCATTGTATCAATTGCACCATCAATTAATATAAAATGCAGTGGTTATCAAGTCCCATTACAGGGCGCTAGGCAGCAAGGTATGGCACACTTTGGTGGGTTACACAAGGATGCCTCTTCTATTTATTTTAATCCTGCTGGAATGACTAGAATTAATAAAGCATCACTTGTGCTTAGTGTCACCCCTGCATTTGGTTATATCCGTTTTAGGAGTGCCGATAATGGTAAAATTTATGATAATATCCCAAGTGTTGAAACCCCATTTGCTGCCTATTGCACTATGCCATTAAAGAATCATAAATGGTCAATCGGATTAGGTGTATATACACCATTTGGATCTGATATAAAGTATGAAAAAGATTTCCCAGGTCGCTTTATTGCACAAAATGCGAAAGTACAAACCATTTATACACAGCCTACTGTTGCTTATAAAATCAATGAAAAATTGAGCTTTGGGATGGGAATAGCTATATGTTATGGAAAGGTAGAAATCCAGCGTTCACTGCCTATAACAGACACCAATTTCACTGAATCGACCATCTCGCTGGTAGGTAGCCAGCTAGGAGCAGGTTATAACCTCGGATTGACTTATAAAATTTCAGAGCAATTAGATTTCGGATTTAGTTATCGTTCTAGGATAAAATTCAATATTGATGATGGTAAAGCAGTATTCAGCTTCCCGAATTCAATAGATGCAATAACACCCACCGAGACAAGTTTTAGCTCAACTGTGACATTGCCTGATGGGATGAGTGGTAGCTTGGCAATAAATTTAAATTCCAGTACCATTGTTGGTATTCAAATAGACTATACCAATTGGTTTGTATTTGAGGAGCTCAGATTTGATTTCCCGACACCAGTATTGGGTACCTCAAGTGTGGTGAGTAACAGGCGTTATTTTGGAGCTTTTGCCTATCGTTTAGCAATTGAAAAAGAGATTAATAAAACCTTTGCTATAAGGGCAGGCGCATTCTTTGACCACAGAGCAGTGCAACCTAGTTATGTGACACCTGATGTGCCTGATAATCACCATTTTGGTGTTACCGGAGGTCTTTCTATAACACTAATGGAAAAATTGCATATTGATATTAGTATGGGTATAGCTGAGAGTCTTAAAAGGACTGTAGCAAACACACAATACAATTATTATGGAACTTCCAAATCAAGAGGTTTTTTCCCTAGCTTAGGAATAGGTTATAAGTTTTAATATTTTACAAGGACTAAAATGCAAAAATTAATTTTTTTAAGATCGAGTTATTTTACAATAATCCTCCTTATATTAATCCATACGAGTTGTAAGCCAAGCTTATCGGAAGCTGATTTGCCTAATGCAGGGCAAGGTGATTTTTCGAGATATGTGGCAATCGGCAATTCATTGACGGCTGGTATGGTCAATAATGGGATTACCAATTATTCTCAGTCGAATAGCTTTCCTTCCTTGCTCGCAAAACAGTTT
>CAYZQX010000592.1:0-1525 GCA_964480615.1 uncultured Chitinophagales bacterium
TTTGGTACAATCTCATTATCTCAACGAGACTAGTCTGTTCGTGGCACAACGATAGTGATTGTAAGGGTTTAGTACAGTGCTGGCAGGCTTTCTATTGCTATTTTTTACTGATGTTGAAAGCCTGCCAGCACTGTACCGGAGTGATAGCGAAGCCCTGAAAAGCACGGGCCTTTGGCATCGCCCATAATCATTATTACATTTTTTACTGGTGCATTAATTCTTTATTACATTAAGTGCCCTTTCACTGTAAGGCCTTCAATATTCAGGTCAATTTTCAAACCACAGAGTTGCCTAATCGTAGAACTTACCATTCCTTATGATAACTGAACCTAAGCTTTATAAGCCCTCAAAAAAAAGCATAAGAACCATCTTCATTGACATGGATAAATGGCAGCTTTTTGTATATTTCAAAATAGTCATACCCCTCACGGATATTGTTCCAAAAAACTTGTAGTTCCTCCACTATATGCCAATATTCTGGCAAGGCCGACTGATTAAATTTATAGGGAAAAATATGTACTGGTATGTACAACTGACCATTGCCCTTAGCCTGCACTAATAGCCAGTAAAGTTCCTTGATTTGACTGTTTTCTATAGGTATGCATCCCACAGTTTCACATTCGCCATGTATGTATATATTGCCACCTAGATTTCCACTTTCTCCATTCAGATTATCCGATGGATTGGGATAGTTGAGCTTCATGGATAAATAAAAATTACTAGTGGGTTTAAACTCACTAATGTAATAAAATCCTTCTGGTACTTGTAGATCACCTTGTCTTCTTTTAGGGCCCATCCAACCTGATTTTTCACATATATCATATTCTTTTAGCAACCTATAATTGTCATTGGGGTTGGGCTGAATCCATACCTCTAGCTTGCTCTCGTACTTGAATGCCCTTAAAAACAAGTTATTGGGTTTATAAGGCAATCCGAGATCCTCAAAATAGGATTTTACAATCTTATCTTTTTCGGACTTGGCTACTTGAACTCTGCTATACCCTAGCTGTTCATCAATAAATGACAACTGACAGCGTGCAGACTGCGTGGTAATAAGTATAAATAAAATTGATAAGCTATACAATGACTTCATGGACTCTAAAAATTCAGTTGCGAAAATACATATTATAGAAATAATGTATTGTATTACTATATTTTATAATGATTAGGAACGCGCATATAAAAGACAGTTAAAGGTATTTTTAACTGCTTATGCAGCTCTTATAGAGATGTGTTACATTGCTATAGTAGCGTTCTAACTTCATTGCTCATTGTACACGAATTTAGCATGCATTTGATTTTTAAAGTTTTTTATGAACTGGAAATTGTGAACTTATGGCGATGCCTTACAGGCCCGGGCTATAACTTTCGAATCAATTTTTTTTATAAGGTAAAAAGAATCTGCGCTTTCGCTTGATTGCTTGCAATGTTTTATCTTTATTGGCAGCAAGAACCTGCGCTATCGCTTGGTTTGGGGCTTTCTGATTTTATTAGTTTTTCAAAGGCCATCAGAATCTTCGCAAGC